>DGXE01000029.1 GCA_002395525.1 Ruminococcus sp. UBA4240 | reverse complement strand
CGCACCCTTGATCGTCTTTTCGATAACCAGTGTGCCCTTCTGATTGGTATAATCATCCTCGAAAGCAACATTATAGGTCTTGCCGTTGGACACATTAAAGGGTGTGCCTTCGGTAGCAGATACACCGTTGAATGTATACTTGACAGTAACATCCTTGCCTGTGATATCCCTTGTTGTCTCTTCTACGGTGTATGTGCCCTTGTCAAGGTTCTCCAGAATGTAAGAGTATACCTTAGTGCCCTCAACGTGAGCAAATTCGTCCAGACCAACGGTCTTGCTGAATCCGCTGTTGTTGGAGATGGTGAATGTCAGCGCACCCTCGGCTTCAGCCTCGGTAACATCGCCCTTGATGGTCTTGATGATGGCAATCTTGCCTCTGATGAGGAGATTCTCAAATATGAGATCCGATGCAGCTTCACCGAGCTTAATTGTCTTTGTCGCTGTGAGCTTGCCCTTGACACGGGTAACATCAACCGTTACTGTGTACAGAGCATCTGAGTAGATAATACCTATCTCATCGCCCCTGACCTCGGATACGGTGTATGTATGTGTACCAGCATCATCGTAGGTGATGGGGTAAAAGCTGATGGAGCCATCAGCCTTATTTTTTGCTGTCTGGAGAACTGTGTCCCCTTCCTTGAGCTGGAAGGTAAACTGATCTGCCACAAGATCGATGTCTGTGTTGTCAACGATGTTCTTGAGCATCTTGGTGGCATTGATGTCCACGCTGACAGGATTTGAGGTGTAGGTGTTCTCGAAGGAAACCTCCGCAGTCTCTCCCTTTACAACGCTTGCTGCAGCGCTGTCTGTTACTGATGTGCCAACGACCGTAACCACCTCGGTGCCGTCAAGTGCCTTCTTGGTCTCTGTTACGGTGTATTCGCCAACAGGTACGTTTTCTATGGTAAGAGTACCGCTTGTGAATGCGCTGAAGGGTATCTCCGCCGTGTTTGTGCTGAGACTGCCTGTCTGAGTGAGGTACTTACCCTCGGAATTGGTGATGGTAAATGCGATCTCGCTGCCGTTAAGATCGGCGGCGGTAACAACGCTGTCTGTGCCGAATGTCTTTGTTATTCTGAGGGAACCTTTGTCTACTGTTGATGTGTAAACGTTCTTGAATGATACATTCAGGGTTTCATCCTTGCTGATGTCAAGAGAATCAGTCACATTTCCTGACTGTTCGCCGCTGCCGATCGTGTAGCTGACTGCGCACTCTTTCCCATTGACATTATATCCGGATTCCTCTACGGTATATACATACCCTTCCCCGACCGGTACTTCTAAGAGCTTATCCGCCTTCAGTCTGTAAACGACGTTCTCCGATTCGCCAACAGATTCAAAATCCTCGCCGAGCCTAAATGCCTCAACAACTTCATCGCCGTTTTTAACAGTGAAGGTCACATTTGCCAGATCCTCGGGTGTGACTTCGCCCTCTACAGTCTTTGTCAGATCAATAAATCCGGTATCCTGAACCTTGTTAAAGAATGCACCAAGCGTAAATTCAACGCCGGACATCTTTACATTGTCGTTCATCTTATACAGATAATTCTCTGAATCATCAAGGTATGTACGTGAAGTTACGTAATAGTTAAGTGTGCCGTTATCGTTTTTAACATCAAGCTTTATCTTTACATGACCCTTTGAAATAAGGATCCCATTCTTTGCCTTGCCGGGATCGACCTCATCTATGTAATAATAGAATGTCTTGGTCTCGCCGTCGCTGACATATTTCGGATTCCCCTGTCTTGCAGGATCTTCTTCATATCGCCTGAGTGTAACTCTTCTTGTTACATCCTGTTCATAGGTAAATTCTACCTTGTTCGCATTTTGCTCAATCCATCCGTCATGCTGTATATCATGCGTAAATGTTAATCCATTATAACCATCGATATAGATATTTGCCAGACCCGAAAGATTGAAATACGGATCCTTCGCAGTAAAAGCAGCTACAAGATCATCGCCCTTGATAATGTATTCATTCCCATCTCCATAAACAGTATCATACGTATCAAGAGAAATGTTGGTTGGCCACCAAGTGTTTTCCCTATAATAAGAAGCCTTTATCTGGATATCTGAATAACCTTCATTCGGCTCATTATATGTGATTTTGAATTCTACCTTTGACGGATCCGCTTTCAAAGCCTTTATCACATTTGACCATTGATTAATAGTTACTCTCTTATAATCAGTGCCGCCGTAGGTCATTGTAGTTGCTTCACCAGATGTCTCCTTGACAGTCTCGGTTGTAGTGATATCGGTTTCATACGGCACCATGTTGCCTTTTTCAAAAGTCAAGGTAGGGAACTTTACAGTGTTGGTTGCTTTATTTTCGACTGCAACAGGCTCAACACCGTCAAAGTTATAGTTTGCATCAGTTTCGTACCAATTAAATACGAAGTCACCGGCTTCACTGTATACGGATGTATCCTCTACCGGCTTAAATAGTCCGCTGCCGTCAGGTTCGTTCGGTATCTCATCCGTAAAGGTCTTACGGGCTGCAAAATGGATCTGACCTTCCTTATCGGTCATAGTCTCCTGGCTGACACCCTTGTAGACGTAGTGCCACTCAGCATGGTTCTCCATAGAACCGGCGGTAACGATCCAGCCGGTGCTTGAACCGGAAACATATGTATTGCTGCCTTCATTCGGAACCAAGAACACACCGCCGGCTGCATCAAGATAAAGTGTACCGGATGTCGGAACATTAAATATTATCTTCTGATTGATCTGAGCATCAACTTCATCATTAGAATACTCAAAACCATCACGTGAAGCAGTTGTATTGCCGCTGCTTCCGGTTACGCTCGATACATATGTGCTGCCGCCGTCTATCGACACGCCTATTCTTGAAATAGTAACATCAGCATCTGTTTCCGGATAGTTGAAGCAGATTATTGTGCTCGGATCTTTGATTATATAAAGCTTGTTTTCTGCTAAATAACCCGCAAGAGTTGTATCAACATTGATGTATACGACCTTATTAACAAACTCTTCCTTATCAATGTTAAGACAATTAGAGTTCATATACTGCGATGCATCTATAGCATATTCACTGTCATTTGCACGCGCAGTTATCTCTGCTGAATGCTCTGCACCATTGTCGATTATCCTCTGAACATTGTCTGCTGCCGCATCATTCGGATAGACATACAGATCCTGATCAGCGTGAGATGTAAAATCATAATCGATGTTAAAATTACCGTACTTGCCTGTTCCCTGTGTGCCTCCTGATACAGGAATAGGATATGCATAGCCGGAATATATCTCAGGCGAGACCTCTATATTGTATGTGTTAGCCCTCTGAGCGCTGCCTAAAGACACAAGAGAGCCTTCTGCAAGAGAGGCATAGATAAACTGTGCGGTGCCGTCCACAAAGTCAACATCAGTTACATTGCCGCCGTCATAATTGATATAATGCTTTACAGCAATGGTGGTCTCCATGTGGTTTAAATGCATGAACTCATTGGCAACGATACCAAAGTCCGTAGCACGGCCCAGTATGGTGGCATAGTTCACCGCACTGACAGAGTCGAACTTGGCGGGTACAGCCGCCGTTTCCGCAGCGTAAACACTGCCTATCTCTCCCACTCCGCCCACAAGGCAGAGATCAGCCGACATAAGCGTAGCAGTAGCGACACTCAGAATGCGCTTCCACAGGCTCTTCGGCGGAGAAGTGTACATTTTCCTTTTCTCACTCATATTTCCAGTTCCCTTCTTGAAAAATATGTGTTTGTCGAATAGTATACCCATACATCAGGGCATAGTAAGGTTGATACTAATATAACATTTTTTGCAATTTTTTGCAACTGATTTTTGTAATTTTTTGTTATGATTTTGTTTTTCTCTGTTTTGACTAACTTAAACGTTATCGAATTGTAACTTTTATAAATTTTTCACACCTCTTGATTTGAAAAAACTAAAAAAACGCAATAAACTCTTGCAATCGCTTTAAAGTTATGCTATAATAAAATCCGTTGCTGAGACGGATCGTCAAATGCCCATCCGTCAACATATTTTCTTGACACAAAAGGTGTAATAAAATGAATACACTACGTAAAATTTTCTTAAGGTTGAGCTGTGCGGCCTTTGCCGTATGCGGGCTGTTCCTCAACGGGCTGGGCGGCACAGCCATACTGATGCACGCCTCCGACAAATACCGGAGCGTGGGCATATACCTGCTCATCTCCGTTGGGCTCTTTGCCCTGTCCCTTGCTGCCGCATTTTTCCGGGGCACTGCCGCAAATATCATCTCTGCCCTGACAAATGCAGCCGCCACCGGCTTTTTCATCTATGCGGCTGCGTTCCTGACAGGCATACCCGATTCCGCCGTGCCTGCCGAAAACATAGAGGTCCTGACCGCACGCATCTACCCCTCCCTTATCATCACCGTGTGCCTGTTTGTGGCTGTCATCGCTGATATCCTCAGCCCCGAACGCATTCAGCGCCGCATTGACCGCAAAAAAGCAAGGGTTGAAAGTGAAAAACTTGACGACAAGGACAGGATCATCTGATTGCAAGTTTTTTGCTTGACAATATCAGTTTTTTTGTCAAGCAATATGTCTTTACGACAGGAGGTTCCCTCTTTGAAAAACATCATCGACGCTGAGTTCCTCAGGGTATCCCCGGAACGTCTGAAAGCCGATTCCACAACATTTTTGCAGCAGGAGGCATCCCCGGAGCAGATCACCCTCCCCAGAAGGGCAACATCAGGCTCCGCAGGCTATGACTTCTTCGCTCCCTGTTCATTCACCGTTGCCCCCGGTGAGAGCATAGTCATCCCCACGGGGGTTCGGGTTCGCATGGAGGAGGGCTTTTTCCTTATGATAGCCCCTCGCTCCGGGCTGGGCTTCAAGTACAGGCTGCGGCTGGACAACACCGTGGGCATAATCGACAGCGACTATTTCAGCGCTCCCAATGAGGGGCACATCCTTATCAAGCTGTCAAACGAGAACACGCAGGGGCTGACCCTTTCCGTCAGACAGGGCGAGGCCTTTGCACAGGGCATTTTCCTGCCCTACTATGTCATCCCCGGTGACGATACACAGGGCATACGCACAGGCGGTATGGGCAGCACAAGTGTGCCCGGCAGCACAAGTGTGCCCGGCAGCACAAGTGTGCCCTGCAGCACAAGTGTGTCAGGCAGCACCACGGCAAAGGAGGATAAGCTATGAGCTTAGCTATGAGCGAACGCAGTGAACAGGCAGTCCACCTAAAGCACAGCGGCTACAACTGCTGTCAGGCGGTGATAAAGGCTCTGCTCCCGGAGGGAGATGACACCCTTTTGCAGGCAGCCGCCGGTTTTGCGGTGGGCATGGGCTGTATGGAATGTACCTGCGGTGCCCTGTGCGGGGCGGTCATGGCGGCAGGTGTTGCAGGCGGCAATGCAAGGACTGCAAAGCTGATGCTCTCCCGCTTTAAGGAGATGTGCGGCGCCATAGTGTGCCATGAGCTCAAGGGCCGTGACACGGGAAAAGTGCTGTGCGACTGTGACAGCTGCGTCAGGAATGCGGTGCTGTGCTATGAAAGTGTGGTAGAAGGAAAATGAAGATAGTATCATGGAATGTGGCAGGCTTTCGTGCCTGTCTGAAAAAGGGCTTTGCAGACTTCTTCAATGCTGTGGATGCGGATGTGTTCTGCATCCAGGAGAGCAAGCTCACCGAGGAGCAGAATGAGTTCCACCCCGCCTCACACCCCTATGAATACCTTTTCCCCGCCCGGAAGAAAGGCTATTCGGGGACACTTGTCTACTCAAAGGCAAAGCCCCTGTCCGTGGCAAGGGGCTACGGCGAGGAGGAATACGACAGCGAGGGGCGCTCCATCACCCTTGAATTTGAGGATTTCTACCTTGTGACGGTGTATGTCCCCAACGCAAAGAACGACCTCTCCCGCATACCCTCCAGAATGCGCTTTGAGGACACCTTCAGGGAGTACCTGTGCGGCCTTGCCCGGAAGAAGGGGGTAGTGGTCTGCGGGGATATGAACGTTGCCCATGAAGAGATAGACATCAAAAACGTCCGCCCCAACATCGGCAAGGCAGGCTTTACCTATGAGGAGCGGGGCAAGATGACGGAGCTGCTCTCGGCGGGCTTTACCGATACATACAGGCACTTCTACCCCGACAGGGTGCAGTACACCTGGTGGAGCTACATGGGCAACGCCCGTGCCAACAACACAGGCTGGCGCATAGACTATTTCCTTGCAAGCAACGGCTTTCTGGGGAATGTGTCCGATGCGGTCATCTATGATGATGTCATGGGCTCGGATCACTGCCCTGTGGGGCTTACGGTGAACTCCTGCGCTAAGGTGATGACATGAAGCGGCTTCACTTTTCCACAACACAGGTGGTCATGCTGGGATTTGCCGCAGCTATCCTTGCAGGCGCCCTTCTTCTGATGATACCCGCAGCCACAGCCCCCGGAGAGCACACCGATTTCATCACCGCCCTGTTTACGGCCACCACATCCATATGTGTCACAGGGCTTGTGGTGGTGGACACCTTCTCCCACTGGAGCCTGTTCGGTCAGGTCATAGTGCTGCTTCTGATACAGCTGGGGGGATTCGGGGTCATAACCCTGTATTCCGTAGTCATTATGCTGATGCACAGGCGGTTCTCCCTTGGCACCCACAAGATGATACAGGACTACTACGACCTTGACTCCGTATTCGATCTGCGGGGCTTCTTAAAGCGTGTGGTAGTCGATACCCTCATCGTGGAGGGGCTTGGTGCTGTTGCCTATGCCTTCGTATTCGTGCCACAGTTCGGGCTGCGGGGGCTCTGGATATCCCTGTTCAATTCAGTGTCCGCCTTCTGTAATGCGGGAATGGATGTCATAGGGCCCGACAGCCTTATCCCCTACCGTGACAACGATGCGGTCAACGCCATCACCTGCGCCCTTATCATCGCAAGCGGCATAGGGTACATCGTCTGGTTTGACGTTCTCGACAGCATAAAGCGCACACGAAAGAACGGCCTTGGCGTGCGGGGCTTTTTCTCACGGCTTTCCCCCCATTCAAGGCTTGTCATTGTGCTGACCCTGTTCCTGCTTTTGTCAGGCACATTGCTGGTCTTCATTTTTGAGTACCATAATCCCGATACCATAGGCACTCTTTCCCTGTGGGGGAAGCTGCGAGCCAGCTTTTTCCAGTCCGTCACCTTCAGGACTGCGGGCTTTGCCACCGTGCCCCAGGCAAGCCTTACCGTGCCTACAAGCATAACAGGCTGTGTGTATATGTTCATAGGGGGCTCCCCTGTGGGCACCGCAGGGGGTGTGAAGACTGTCACCATGTTCGTGGCAGTGCTCAATTCCGTGTCGTTTATCCGCAGCCGTGATGAGACCGTGGTATTCTCCCGCAGGATAACCTCTGAAATGAAAAACAAGGCTACAGCCATAATCACTGTGAGCTTTGGATTTACCATGCTGCTTTATGTGCTCATGCTGTGGATATGCAAGACAGACCCGGTAGCCGCAGCCTATGAGATATTCAGTGCCACAGGGACAGTGGGACTTTCACAGGGGCTGACACCCTCTCTTGACACGGCGGGCAGGTTCATTGTAATTGCGGGTATGTATGCAGGCAGGATAGGACCTATATCCATGGGACTTTTCTTCTCCACGGGGAAAAGCTCCAAGAACCTTATAAACTTTGCCGACGGCAACTTCAAGCTGGGATAGGAGCGGAACATGAAGAAATTTGCAGTGCTGGGAATGGGAAGATTCGGGCGCAGTGTAGCCCTCGCCCTGACTGATGCAGGGGCTGATGTGCTCATTGCCGATGCCAACGAGGAGATAATCAGCAAGATGTCACCTTCGGTGAAGGTGGCGACCATCGTTGACCTTACGGATGAGAATGCCATAAAGGCCCTTGACCTGGGGGATATGGACGGAGTTGTAGTGGCAACGGCTCATTCCCTGGAGGCAAGCATAATGTGTGTCATGGTGGCAAAGGAATGTGGGGTAAAAAACATCACCGCAAAGGCAGGCAGCCACCGCATGGGGGATATCCTCAAAAGAGTGGGGGCGGACAAGATAATCTTCCCCGAGGAGGAATCGGGCATACGCACAGCCAAAAAGCTCATTTCCTCCAACTTCCTCGAATACTATGACTACTCCGATGAGCTGTGCATCATCGAGACCGAGCCCCGAAAGGAATGGCTGGGCAAGTCACTGAGCGAGCTGCAGCTGAGGGCAAAGTATTCCGCCAATGTCATCGCCGTGAAGGAGAAGGGCTCCATAAAGAAGACCATCGACCCCAAGGCACCCCTGCAGGAGGGCTGCACCCTTATCATCGTGATGAACAAGAAGGATGCAAAGAAGCTGTAAAAGCAGCAGTCCTTAAAGGATGACCATACACAGACAAGACCGCAGACCCTTTTGGGATCTGCGGTCTTCATTATGCTTGTGTTCAGCCTATCTTTATGGTAGTCCTTGCGGACTGTCTGCACTTGGCAAGCTTGCCGTCCTTTTCGTATCTGACGTATACGGTGTAGGTGCCGGCTTTAAGCTTTGAAAGGTCAGCTGACTTCTCGGTAACTCTGTCAAAGCGCTTGAATGCCTTGGCACCCTTTGCTCTGATGCTGATAACATAGCCGTCTGCGCCGTCCTTTGCCTCCCAGGTGAGGGTCTTGCCATCAAGCTTTGCGTTCCAGGTCAGCATCTCATCGGCTTCGCTTGTGCCGGAAACAAGACCGGGTGCGCCGCCGGAGGCTGCCTTTGCAGTGCCGGTAACTGCTATGGGAGCAGAAGGTGCAGGTGCAGGCTCAGGTGTTGCCTCTGCTATGGTGTAGGAAACGGCAGCTGTGTATTCGCCATCACAAACAGTAAGTTCTGCGGTGTAGTCGCCAGCCTCTGTGGGGGCTTCGGCAAGCTCTTCTTCTCCATTATAGTACACTATGGCACCCTGCAGATCAGCCATAAGATCTTCCATGGAGTTGTAATCCCAATATGCAAGAAAATCCTCGTCAATGTCTGTACACAAGACTGTGGCTTCCGGGCTGTCCTCGCCGCCTTCTGTGGTGAGGGTGGGAGCAACAAGGGTGATGGATGCTGTGTAGGGAGGCTCCGTGCAGCCGGCTTTGTCGCAGGTTATGCTAATCGTGTCGCCCTCTGCGGAGTACACATAGTTGTGGGTGTGGATGCCATCATCATAATAGATTTTCCAGTTTTTTATCTGTACAAAACTATAATTTCCCACTCTATCTCCCATGTTAGAATTGTAAATTTGTACGGATGTGTCATTTATGTCACTAATAGTGATTGTACATACCGATCCATTGCCTTGGAAAGAAAAACCCTCTATGGTGCCTATATTAGCATCAAGATCCGGAAGTATACCGTGGCTTTCCATATAACCTATATATGCCTCTATTCTGGTAATCTTTTCACCATGAAGAGAAGAAACAGTAATTGCATCAGCTATAACCCAACCAGTGTCACGAGTAAGCCACCAATTTCCGAGCATCAAACCATCTCCATCACCCAGAATTGAACCATCACCACCACCTTCGTTCTGTGTGATTTGAAAATGTTCTCCTGTGTATGATGCTGCATCTGTAGTTGTAAACTCTTCATACACTTCATCTGCCGCCGCCCTGAAGCTGAGCCCCTGTATGCACAGCACCGCCATGCATACGCATATGAGCATACTTATAAATCGGCTTGTTCTTGTTTTAGTCATATCCATTCCTTCTTTCTTTTTGATATGCAAAACGCCCGTAACCCCTGTGCATCACACAGCGGTCACGGGCGTATAAGCCTTATTGAAGTCTCAAAA
>DGXE01000017.1 GCA_002395525.1 Ruminococcus sp. UBA4240 | reverse complement strand
GGGTGCCGTGGGAGAAGTTGAGCCTTGCCACATTCATTCCCGCAAGGCACATCTCCCGCAGCACATCCTCTGACTCACTGGAGGGGCCTATGGTGCATATTATCTTTGTCTTTCTCATATGATTACCTCATTGATGTTGGATAGTAGGGGGGAACGGCTTGCCGCCTGTTTGGAGGGCACAGCCCCGTCCTCCCTGAACCTATTATACCACTTATTATTTTGATTGTCAATTTATTTACTTAAACGTTTTCGATAACAGCGACTTGACAGAACCTCGTCTGACGTGGTAGAATAAACTGCGGCGGTATGTATTCCGCCGCTATACCCGTTGAAGGAGATACCAATGATAAAAGGCTTTATATTCGATATTGACGGCACTCTGCTGGACAGTATGCACGTATGGAGCGATGCGGACGAGATATTCGTCACCCGCCACGGGGGAGTGTACACTCCGGAGCTGTCCTTTTGCATACGCTCCATGACCTTTGAGGGGGCGGCAGACTATATCCGCACAAGCTGCGGCTTTGATATGCCGCTTGCAGACATTGTAGCGGAGATAACGGACATCGTGCGCCGGAAGTACGAGGAGGAGATCCCTCCCCGCCCCTTTGTGACCGAAACTGTGAATGCCCTTTATGAGCGGCATATCCCCATGTGCGCCGCCACCTCCAACACAAGGGAGCTGTGCCTGCCCGCCCTGTCCCGCACGGGGCTGCTTGACAGACTGGGATTTGTCCTCACCTGCGATGAGCTGGGGGTCAACAAGGACGATCCCGTCGTATTCCTCACCGCTGCCAATAGGCTGGGGCTTGATGTGCCGGAGACTGCCGTGGTGGAGGATGCCCCCCATGCGGCGGCCACCTCCAAGGGTGCGGGCTTTTTCACCATAGGCGTTGACAGCGGCTGCTTCGGTGACTTTGAGCGCCTGAAAGACTGCACGGATATGCGCATAACACACTTTGATGAGCTGCTGACACTTATATGATACCCCCCTTAGCCATGGGGACACAGCAAAAATGCCGTCCATACCGGGCGGCATCTTTGCTTGGTTTAAGGAAGTTTAAAAAAGGGAGTGTCATTAATCACTGCTCAAGCCACCGTATACATATTCATCGGGATTTGGATAGATCCTGACAAGGCTTGATGCATCCCAACCGCAAGAACCTACAAAAATTTCTGGTTCTCCAGTGGGTACATTGTTTTCATCACATCTGTTGCATACATACCAGCCACCTAAAGGCTTGCTGCTGTGGTATGGGTTTTTCCTGTATTTCATCTTCAGTGCTACAGTTTTTTTCTGCTGGTATTTCGTAAAGTGATCCCAGCCCATTGCCTCATTAAGCTTATCCTTGAAATATCCACACTCAGATGCGCCAGCAACATGCCATGTTCTAAAATTGTTTTGTCCTCTGTCAATCAGATTTCCGTTGGCTTGACATGTGCCCATTGTTACACAAGCAACACGTACTTGATACCGTTCACCATTACGGTTTATATTTGCGGGGGTAAAAGAATACCCTGTGTGACCATTGGCACTGAAAGAACTGCAAGCCGTATCGTCAAGCAGAATTACCTGCTGAACTGCATTATATACAGTCTTTGCATTGACCATATCTGTAGTTTTCTGAGCCTTTGTTATATACCCTGACATAGCCGGTACAAGTATTGCCGCAAGTACACCGATGATTGCTATAACGACCATGAGTTCGAGCAGTGTAAAAGCCTTAAACGAATTATTCCGTTTCATCATAGAGACCACTCCGTTCCCTAAACCTTGCGGGATGACCCGCTTACGGCAGGCGGCCTGCCGTCCTTAAACCATTCAGGGCAAAGGGTGAAAAACAAGATCCGCCCGCATACGCAAAGGTATAGGGACGGATCCAAAAAGCAAATACATATAGCGGTACACCTAACACTGTACCCTTATTTTGCAACTGGCTGCCAGTTAAGGCCCTATAGCTTTGCGTCACACGGTTTCCCGTGCTTTGCCCTGTTAGAATGGAGCCACCGGCACAAGCCGCCTCGTGCGTCTCTGCCTTGCTCCCCTTATTCTCTCTAACTGTTACAATAATAGCACATCCAAAACCAAATGTCAAGTATTTATAAGATTTTTGATGTAAAAATCGCAACCCGGAATTTGTATATGTTGAATAAATAAACGTTTTCGTTAATGGGGATTTTGTCATACACATGAAATTGTCCGGAACGGTGTTACTTTTTCAGGTCATCCCTGATAAAGTGGGTATATGGCTTTTCCTCCCGCAGGGGCAGACCGTACTGCTCCCGCCCCAGTGCGATGGATCTCATAAGGAAGGTCATGTTCCGGGCAAGCTCCCTCATGGTGTAAAGTCCCTCCGCATCATAGGCGGCTTCACCCTGCTCTCTGCCGTGTACGCTGTTCCAGTAGCTGCTTGTGGCTATCGCCATGCCGCTGATGCTCAGGTACTTGTTCAGCTCATCAAAGGTGGAGGAGCAGCCTCCCCGCCTTGCCACTGTCACTGCTGCGCCTACCTTCATGGTCATGTCAAAGGGGGCGCTGTAGAAAAGTCTGTCCAGCAGTGATATGAGGGTGCCGTTGGCGGATGCATAATACACCGGAGATGCGATGATGAGCCCGTCTGCCTCCCTGAGCTTCTCTGCCGCCTCATTCACCATGTCGTCGAATACGCATCTGCCAAGCTCTGCGCAGCGGTTGCAGGCGATACAGCCCCGTATGTCCCGTGTGCCGGTCTGACAGACCTCTGTCTCCACTCCTTCTGCGGTGAAGGTCTTTACCAGCTCCTCAACTGCTATGGAGGTATTGCCGTTCTTCCTCGGGCTGCCGTTAATGATGAGAACTTTCATGGTATCTCCTTTCGATGGTATGAAAAATCCCGGCCTTGCTTCCGCAAAGCCGGGAATTCAGCAGTATTGTCAGGGCTTAGCCAAGCTTTGCCTCTATCTTGTCAAGCACATCATAGAGTGCCTGAGGAATGTGTGCGCCGCCTGCGGTGAGCTCTGCATAGTAGTCTCTCATCTGAGCGACTTCCTTCTTCCACAGGTCTGCATCCACGTCAAGGAGCTTCTTGAGGGTGTCAAGGGAAACCTCGTCCTCAATGCCGGTGAGGTTGATGTCCTCGGGCTTGGGGAGGTAGCCGATGGCGGTCTCAACTGCATCAGCCTTGCCCTCAACTCTGTCGAGGATCCAGTCGATAACTCTCATGTTATCGCCGAAGCCGGGCCACATGAAGTGACCGTTCTCATCCTTGCGGAACCAGTTTACGTTGAAGATCTTGGGAGCCTTGTCGCC
>DGXE01000021.1:22019-45857 GCA_002395525.1 Ruminococcus sp. UBA4240 | reverse complement strand
TATGCCTGCCTGAATTTCGGGGAAGCCTATGCCCCCCATGAGATAGCAGGCCGCAGCATATGCATAAACGGGGATATCCATAAGGTGCTTTCAGAGCTTTAACTTGCAGCAAACAAAGACCGCCCGCCCCGGAGAAGGGGGACAGGCGGTTTTGTTCGTTTATGGAATTTACAGGTCAAAATCGTCAAGGTCATCAAGAGAGTCAAAGTCATCGAAGTCGTCTAAGCCTATTCCATCATCCTCTTCGTCCTCGTCCAGTTCGTCAAAGTCGTCGTCATAGTCGTCGTCATCATAGTCATCATCATCAAAGTCGTGGTCGTCATCCTCATCCTTATCATGTATGATGTCGTTGAAAATTGCCATATCAATGACATCAAAATCGCCGTCTGCATCCATATCCGGTATTATCCCTTTAAAAATCGACATAGCAGCCTCCTTTACGGTGTTCGCAGGTAGTTGTGAGTGTGGGAAAACTTACTTAAAATCCGGGGTGTATCCCTTATCTGCGGATGCCCTGTCCTGCCCGAATCCGTCAAAGCCAATGTCTGCGGCGGTCTCAAGCACTTTTTCGTATTCATAGGTGGAGACCCTGCGGGACAGCCCGTGGTGCTCGTGAGCTTTGTAGAAGGGAGTGTACTGGCTCATAAGGGAAAGCAGGATATCATCCCTGAAGGGCGCAAGGGAGCGCAGTACCTCTTGGGAGTCCTTCCTGTGGGAGGGGAGTATCATATGCCGCACTATCACACCCTTCTGCATTATGCCCTCCTCATCCGTGACAGGCCTGCCCACCTGGTGTATCATTGCTTCCACTGCGGCAAGAGCCGTCTCCGGGTAATCGTATGCCCCGGAAAGCTCCCCTGCAAGCTCCGGGTCGTGGTATTTCACATCCGGCAGATATATGTCAATGTAGCCGTCAAGTGCCTCTATGGTGGAAACTCTTTCATATCCGCCGCAGTTGTATACAACGGGTATGGTGAGCCTGTGGCGGCATATGTCCAGGGTGTCTGTGATAAAGGGCACATAGTGGGTGGGGGTCACAAGGTCAATGTTGTGGACCCCCATGTCCTGAAGGCGGAGAAGTTCATCCGCAAGCTGCGGGGGAGTGTATTCCCTGCCGGCTGAGTATTCCTGGGATATGCTGTGATTCTGGCAGTAGACACAGTGGAGGGGGCACCCGGTGAAGAACACTGTCCCTGCGCCCCTTGTCCCGGATATGCAGGGCTCCTCCCACATATGGGGGGCAATGCGGGCTATGCGCATAACAGCCCCGCCGCCGCAGGCACCCCTGTGCCTGTACCTGTCCGCCCCGCACATCCGGGGGCACAGGGTGCAGTGAAGAAATACATCTGTTGACATCACTGCTGTGTTCCTTCTGCAAGCTGGATAAAATCGCCAGGTGTTATCGCCGGTATGCTGCTTTCTGCAAAATCCTTCACATTCCTTGTCACGATGTAGTCTGCCCCGAATTCCTTTGCACACTCGGCCTGGAGGCAGTCCTCAATATCGGTGAAGCTCTCGTTTTCCAGTGCGGAAACTAACAACTCCTTGTCTAAGCCTGCAACCGCAAGAAATCTGCACATATCCAGCAGAAAATGTTTCCGTTGTGATACTGACAGTTCTTTTCTCAGAATATAAAAGGTATTTGTGACGGTATGTGCTGAGATACATCCATATAGATCCTTTTCCATACACATCCGAATGATTGAACGTGCATCCTCTGTAAACGGTTCACGTTCTGAGATATAGTCTATCAGAATGTTTGTGTCAGGAAGAACCTTCATTTACCGTACTTTTCCTCCCTGTATTCTGCAAGCTCCTTTTTTTCGTCAAGCTCCGGCATGGGACGGCGCAGTTTCTCCATCCTTGCAAAAGCGGCTCTGCGTTCTGCCATATCACTGTCTTTTGCATCGAGTTCTTCATTGGGTGAAAATAATGCGATAAATCCTTTTAGTTGTCTTTCATTCAGACGGTTGAAGATATCAAGTGCGATTTCTCTGGTATTCATAACACCACCTCTTTTTACGTCACTGCTGTGTTCCCTCCGCAAGCCGGATAAATTCGCCCGGTGTTATCGCCGGTATGCTGCTTCCTGCGAAATCCTTCACATTCCTTGTCACAATGTAGTCTGCCCCGAATTCCTTTGCGCACTCGGCCTGGAGGCAGTCCTCAATGTCGGTGAAGGATGTGTTGTGCAAGGCTTTGTACAGATTCAGGTAGTTTACAGGAACGATATATAGGAACTTGGACAACTGGTCAAAAAGCTCTTCCTGCCCCTTGCGGTCATAATCCTTCCGGAGAATATAGAACATATCCGTTATGGTATGTGCTGAAATACAGCCGATTGTTGACGTTGCCTCCCCGCACATTTTAAGGACTTTGTCCGAGTCTTCGCAGAACGGCTTGCGGCTCAGCACCGAATCCAGAATGATATTTGTATCAATGAGTATTCTCATAGTCCATATTTCTCCCTGAAATACTCGTCCTTCGCCCTTTCCTCATCAAAGTCGGGACGAGAGATGCACAGGCTTTTGAATTTGTCCCATGCCTTGTCCCGCTCCTCTCTGCTCTCAGACGGAGCGTGTATCTCCGATGTCACCGGGTATCTGTCCGCAAACATCATGATAAAGCCCTCAAGCTCTGCATCACTGAGCCTGTCAACAATACGGTAGGCAATGCTTCTTGCTTCGGGGAGTTTTGATATTTTTCCCCCAGTATTCGTTACAGAAATACTCATCTGATCACCTCCTTCAAACATTCCCCCTGCGTGAGCCCTCCCACGCAGGGGGGATGCTCAGATCTGCGCCAGCTTTGCAAAGCTTTCCTTCATGACGGGATAGAGGGATGTATAGAGCCTGTAATATTTCTCGTATTCGGGGACATTCCCGGGCACAGGAGCCTGTACCTTGTCAACGCCTGTCATGGCATCGGCTGCCGCCTCAACAGTGGAGTATACCCCTGCCGCAACAAAGGCAAGTATAGCCGCACCCAGTGCAGGTCCTTCCTTGGAGGAGCTGGTCTTTACCTCGCAGTTGTACAGGTCTGCCAGCATCTGTCTCCACAGAGGGGAGGTTCCGCCGCCGCCGCAAGCCATCATGTCGGAGACGTTCTGCCCCATTTCACGGCAGACCTCAACGCAGTCACGCAGTGAGTAGGCGACACCCTCCATTACCGCACGCAGCATATGGGGACGGGTGTGCATGGCGGAAAGTCCGAAGAACACACCTCTTGCATCCGGGTCAAGGTGAGGTGTGCGCTCGCCCATGAGATAGGGGAGATACAGGAGCCTGTCGGAGCCTATGGCTATCTTCTCGGCCTGCTTGTCCATGAGGTAGTATTCATCTACCCCCATAGCCTTTGCAGTCTCCTTCTCAGCGGCACAGAAGTTGTCCCTGAACCATTTGAGGGAAAGCCCCGCACCCTGTGTTACACCCATGATGTGCCAAGCCCCGGGAACAGCCGCACAGCAGGTGTGGACACGTCCCTTGGGGTCGATGGAAACCTTTGAGGTGTGGGCAAATACTACGCCGGATGTGCCGATTGTGGTGAATGCCCTTCCGTCACGGACAACGCCCGTTCCCACAGCTGCAGCCGCATTGTCCCCGGCGCCGCCTGCCACAGGCGTGCCCGCCTTCAGCCCGGTGAGGGCGGCAGCACCTTCGGTGATATATCCTGTCACCTCGCAGGATTCATATACCTTTGCCAGCATGGACATATCAATGTCAAGGGCACTGCATATTTCCTCGCTCCATTTGCGGTTGGGAACGTCAAGCAGCTGCATACCGGAGGCATCGGATACCTCTGTTGCATACTCCCCTGTGAGCATGAATCTCACATAGTCCTTGGGCAGCAGGATGTGGCGGCATTTAGCGTAGTTTTCGGGCTCGTTGTTTCTCACCCAGAGGATCTTTGCGGCAGTCCAGCCTGTAAGGGCGGGGTTGGCGGTGATGGCGATGAGCTTTTCACGCCCTATCTTCTCGTTCATCTCCTCAACTTCCCGTGCTGTCCTCTGGTCGCACCAGATGATGGAACGGCGGATGACCTCATTGTTCTCATCCAGCATAACAAGGCCGTGCATCTGCCCTGAGATGCCCACACCCGCAATGTCTGCGGCATCCACGCCGCTCTTTGCTATGACCCCCTTTATGGTATTTACCGCCGCATTGTACCAGTCAGCGGGATCCTGCTCTGCGTAGCCGTTCTTCGGCTGATACATGGGGTATTCTATGGTCATGGATGCTATGACCGTCCCCTTCTCGTCGAAAAGCACCGTCTTGGTGCCGCTTGTGCCCAGATCTACTCCTATTGCGTACTTCATATTATCACCTTTTAGCTGTTATAACCGCAAGCCATGTCCCTCGCCTCTTAGGGGGCGGGTTCCATGTTTCCGTTCAGTGGGGGATACAATCCCCCACTGAACGGAAGTGAGCCTACGGCTCACGCTTGCTTGTTGAAAGCAAGCTTTGAATAAAGGGGCAAGATGCACTGCCTCTTGCCCCTTTGCTGTTTCCTTTCCTTACTTACATGGAGAAGAGCACGTTGTTTACGATGCTCTCCAGCATTTCCTGTCTGCCGGAGGTGACAACGGGGAGAACCTCGTCCTTTTCGGCAGCGTACTTTGCAATGTCATCCATAGTAGCCTTGCCGCTGATGATGTCAGCGCCGATGCCTGTGGTCCAGGAAGCATAGCGGTCAGCAACGAACTTGTCAAGTCTGCCGTCCTCGATGAGCTTCACAGCAGCTCTCAGACCCAGTGCAAAGGTATCCATGCCTGCGATGTATGCAAGGAACATATCCTCATGGGTGAAGGAGCCTCTTCTGGTCTTGGAGTCAAAGTTCAGACCGCCGTTGGTAAAGCCGCCTGCCTTGAGCACCTCATACATACACATGGTGGCATCGTAGATGTTGGTGGGGAACTGGTCGGTATCCCAGCCTAAGAGGCTGTCGCCCTGGTTTGCGTCGATGGAGCCGAACAGGCCGTTCACTCTTGCGGTGCGCAGCTCGTGCTGGAAGGTGTGCTGTGCAAGTGTGGCGTGGTTAGCCTCGATGTTGAGCTTGATGTCCTTCTCAAGGCCGTGTGCTCTCAGGAAGCCTGCAACAGTAGCGGCATCGAAGTCATACTGATGCTTTGTGGGCTCCTTGGGCTTGGGCTCGATGTAGAAGTCGCCCTTGAAGCCGATGGAACGGCCGTAGTCTATTGCATAGCGGAGGAAGCGAGCCATGTTGTCAAGCTCTAAGCCCATGTCGGTGTTGAGGAGAGTCTCATAGCCCTCTCTGCCGCCCCAGAAAACATAGCCTGTGCCGCCCAGCTTAACGGTGGCATCAATGGCAGTCTTGACCTGTGCCAGTGCAAATGCGAAAACATCAGCGTTGGGAGCGGTGCCTGCGCCGTGCATGAAGCGGGGATGATCAAAGAGCTTTGCAGTGCCCCACAGGAGCTTCTTGCCGGTGGCCTTCTGCTTTTCAGCAAGGTAGTCAACAACGGGAGCCAGAGCCTCGGCATTCTTCTTCAGGGAGCCGTACTCAGGGGAAAGATCCCTGTCGTGCCAGCAGTAGTAGTCAATGGACAGCTTGTCCATGAACTCGAAGCCTGCATCCACCTTTGCGATGGCACGCTTTGCAGGATCGGTCTCGCCCCAGCTCTTGTCGGTGGTGCCGCAGCCGAACATATCGGTGCCGTCTGCGCACATATTGTGCCACCATGCCATAGCAAACTTCAGCTGCTCTCTCATGGGCTTGCCTGCTACTACCTCATCAGGGTTATAGTATTTGAATGAAAGGGGGTTTGTGCTGTCCTTGCCCTCATAGGCTATCTTCTTGATCTCGGGGAAAAATTCGCTCATATTCGTTACCTCCGCTGATTAATGTGTACATCTTCTGTACTTATAGGTATTTTACTATTTTTGCGGCAATCTGTCAAGGGATTTTGTAAAAAATGTTTATTTTTGGAAAGCGGGCGGCAATTAATGATTGATGTGACGATGCCCGTGCGTACTGCATGGATAAAGGCTCCGAGGATTCTACCATACGCTCAAAACAGGCCTTTGGACAAGCCGTATTTTATGTGCAAAATGCCGGGGGTCATTTTTGGCGGGCTCATGGGGCGGATTTTGACTGTGAAAAAGAAATAAAATCACAGCCGGACGCTGTCGCAGAAATGTGCAACAATCACAAAAACGCTGGTGAAAGCTCCGTGCTTTTTCGATTTGATATTTGTTTCACCGTGGGATATAATAGTCACAACAGGGGGCTTGGAAAGCAGACCTCAAACCCTGAATTATATGGAAGTGATAGTATGAAAACCAACAGAAAAACACTCTACATCATCGTTGAGACAGGTCTTATGGCAGCCCTTGTCTTTGCAGGGAATTACCTGTCCATACCCATACCCAACGGCGGTCTGATGACACGCATCCACCTGGGCAACTCCATGTGCCTGCTGGCAGGCCTTCTCTTCGGGGGAATAGAGGGCGGCCTTGCATCCGGTATTGGCGCAGCCCTTTACGATATGCTCACCCCCGCATACATCGCCTCTGCGCCCTACACCTTCTTTTCCAAATTCGCCATGGGCTTTACAGCGGGCATACTCAGGAAGAAGGGCAGCGGCACCAGGGGGGCTGTCATAGGTGCGGCAGTGGCAGGTCAGATAGTCTACATCATCCTCTATCTGGCAAAGACATTTGTAAGCCAGCTGCTCCTCGGCGAGCCTGTGAACGTGGCTCTTATAAAGGTAGGCACAAATGCTGTGACCTCCACCGTCAACGGCATACTTGCGGTAGTCATCTCCGTGCCCCTTTACTTTGCCCTTTCCGCTGCCCTCCGCAAGACACCCTTCGCCAAGGACATTGCAGTGACAAGTAATAAGTAACAGGTATGAGTATTAATGCGGAAGGGCAGCTTGATGCCCTCTCTTCCAGTGCAGTAAACGCTCCCGTGAGAATACCTCACGGGAGCGTTTTGTCCTACCCAAAGTAGATATCCGCCGGGTCCACGAAGGGGGTGGTGGTCTGTTCGGTATACATTTCGGGCTGGATGTATATGGTCTGGGGCAGGGATGTGGTCTCCGGGGGAGCTTCCTCTGTGGTGGTCTCGGGAACGGTCTCAGGTGTGGTGGTGGTAGTTTCCGTGTACTCCTCCTCAGTGTAGGCGGCGGTCTCTGTCTGGGCAGGGGCGCTGTCCGGGAGTATCACTATTGCCTGTGAGTGCATCTGTGCGTAACGGGTCTCAAAGCGGTCGATGTTGTAGTCGATTATGCCCTTCATAGGGTCATTGAGGGTGACAGTCCCTGCCGCTATGTCAAAGCCTGCCAGTACGAAGCAGTGTTCGTTCAGGTACCAGTCCAGCTGTTCCCCGGTGGCGTTGTCGTACCATGTCTCAAACCATTCCGGTTCTATCATGCCGTCGGTAGCCCAGCACAGCACGGGTGTGCCCTCGATGAGGTACTGATACAGAGTGTCGGGGTCGCTGCCCGATATGTTCTTTACCGTGTATCCGCCTCCGTTGTCGGCGATGTACCTTTCCGCCGCCCTTACAATGGCTCCGGAAAAGCATCCGTACCCCCTTGAGAAGGGGTCGCCGATAAAATAGTCGAAGAAGCTGTCCTTATAGACCTTCCCCTCTGCCTCCCGCATATTCCCGGACGACTTGGGCAGATAGTCCCTTGCAAGCACAGTTTTGTCCGCATCAAATCCATAGTGCCTGAGCAGTATGGTCAGGGCTGTTATCTCGCAGCCCACAGGCAGCTCGGGGAGCTGCAGCACATTCTCCATGTCGATATAGACGGAATTTTTGTCATAGTCCTTGCGCTCACGGCTGGTGATGACCGTCCGTGTGGTGGCAGGGACTGTTTCATACGTGTCCTCATCTATGTAGACGTAGGTCTGCTCGAGATCCATGTCCCCTACGGTCTCTTCATTCTCGTAGAAGTACTCCGAGCCCTCGTCCTCGAGAAAGCTCTCTATATCATAGGTGGTGCTTTCTGCGGTGGTGGCGGCTTCTGTGGTGACAACGGCTGTGTCGGTCATCTCCACCTCAACGGGGGGGAGCACCTCAGGCTCGGCAGGCTTTCTGAGCAGCACTATGGCAATACTGCCCGCCAGTATGGCACCGAAGAACACATACAGTCCCATGTTCTTTTTCAAAACACCACCACCTTTGCTGAATGAATAATGAAACGCTCTGACGGAGATCGGGCAGCTTGATCACATCTTTCCCCGCTGCACCGGCATACCTATTACCTATTACTTATTAGCTATTATGCCTATTATGACCATGAGCACGATTAGCCATATTAGCACCGCCGGGACGGCATAGTACCATTTGCGGGGCTTGCCGTTGTTCCACAGGTCACGGGCCTTCTCCCGGCACTCCTCCATGACCTCATCGGGGATAAGGCGCAGGGCAAGGGCTATAAGTGCGGGCACAAGTATTATATCGTCGATGTACCCTATTACCGGGATAAAGTCCGGCACAAGATCAAGAGGGGACAGGGCATATGCCACAGCCATGGCACAGATGAGCTTTGCCGCCGCAGGGGTCTGCCTGTGTGTCGCTGCCATGAACACCGCCGGCAGAAATACAGACAGCTCCTCGGCACGCTCCCGCAGTGTGAGCCGCTTTATCACACCCTCATCATCGCAGGTGAGGGACACATCTCCCGCCGTCATGTGAATTTCGTACAGAAGGGCATCGTCACCGCTGTTGAGCAGGGCTCTGTCCCTGTGCAGCTCCATGATGTCAAGCCCCGCCAGATGTGAGAAAAATGCGGGCCACTCGCTTTTGTAAAGGCTGCGGCCGCTGTCCGAGTGTATCTTCCCGTCGTCCCCCAGATACCGTCTGGGCAGTGTGCGCACGGATGAAACAGCCCCCTGCCAGCGTATTTTCAGCCTTTCAAACAGGCGGATGTTCCTCCCCTTCAGCTGCTGTCTGGCATTGTCCACCGTCAGCTCAAAGCCGTTGTCCGCATTGCCCTCTATTACAGCGGAAAGGGGGAAATCAAATGTGTTCAGCTCGTGAGTTTCCATGATACGGGTCTATTCAGCGTCCTTCATCTTTCCGCCGATGCTCTCCCTGAGCTTTTTGCGCACAGTCTCGAATGCATCGGAGTATTCAGTGGAGTGCATAGTGGGGAACGCATTGAGCATACGGCGCTCCCTGCGGTTGGTGAATGCGGCGATGGCATCGTAGCGGCGGCGCATACGTTCAAGCTGCTCCTCGGTGCTTGTCCTTATGTCCGAAGAAATGGTTTCCAGGCTTTCCGAAACGTTCTCACCCGCAAGGTAGGCGGCGGCATATATCTCATTGCCCCGCTCCTGTGTTTCAAGGGCAGTCTCCCCTAAGTTGCGCCCTATCCTGTCGGCAAGGTCGTACATTGCCCCCGTAAGGTCGGTAAGCTCCTTTAGCTCCACATTTATGTGGTTCACGGTCATGACGGACATCACCGTGTCGATGATGATGAGCACTCCCATTACGATAATGAACACAGTGCCGGGGAGAGGGGGTATCATAAACAGGACACCCTCCACCACAGGCCTTGCCACACATTCCGCAAGCACACAGGCTATGCCCCATTCAAGGGTGACTTTAAGGCAGATATAGCCGTGGAAATTGAAGTGCTCATCGGAATAGTCCCACCACATGGCATGAAAGAGCTTCTTCATGGCAACGCCTACGAGAAACTCGAATGTGGTGCATATGGCGGCAGAGCACACGAACATCAGCAGGGGGTGCTCCACAAGCCCTGACAGGGCGATGTTGATTATAAGCACTCCGAAGCCGTAGATAGGGCACAGGGGCATACTCAGAAAGCCCCTGTCGGAGTAGGCACCCATTTTAAGGGTATGTACACAGCACTCCATCCCCCAGCCGAAAAACGACCAGAAGATGAACAGCAGGCACATCTGATAGGGGCTGTACCCTAATTGGGGAATGATCTCATAGAACATATGATCCTCGTTTTGCGGACAGTGTATAATGCCGGGCTGACGGATTGCATATCGGCTGTTGATTACTCGCTCTCCTCTTCTTCACTTTCCTCGTTTTCCTCTTCTTCGGTCTCGTCGGTGCCGTATCCGGGGAGGTTCCTGTCGTTGAGGCGGGTGCCGTCACGGCAGATGTTGGCAAAGTCGGATTTGTAGTAGCCGTAGTTGTAGGTGGGGCAGCCGTTTGATGCGATATCACCGGTGTTGGAGCAGAAGTACAGCTTCTGCACCGTCTTGCATTCCGGGAATTCCGTGCGGGTGCCCTGCTCCGCAATGTCGCCGAAGATGTTCTTCCACAGCTGTGCGGTGCCGTAGTAGGTGCCTGTGGGGACGGTCTTGTAGCCCTTGTCATAGCCGTACCATACCCCGGACACATAGTCGGGGGTGCAGGCTACGAACAGGTTGTCACGCCATTCCTGGGAGGTACCCGTCTTGCCCACAACAGGCACGTTGTTGAGCTTTGCGGCACGGCCTGTGCCGTGCTCCCCCTCAACGACCGTGGCAAGCAGGCGGTTCATGATGTAGGCAGTCTCCTCGCTGATGGACTGTATGGGTGTGTAGCTGTGGGACAGCACCATCTCCCCGGAGGGATCCAGCACATACTTGTAGGATGTGGGTGCAAAGTACTTGCCCCCGTTGCCGAACACCTGATATGCGGCTACCAGCTCACGGAGAGTAACGCCGTTGGTAAGGGCGCCCACGGACATGGGGGAAAGGTCTGCATCATAGGCGGTAAGGGTGGTGAACTGGAAGCGGTTCTGCACGAATTCAAACACATTTGCAGGGCCTGCCCTCTCTACCAGCCTTGCGGATACGGTGTTCAGCGATCTCTGGAGTGCTTCATACAGGAAGTAGGAACGCCCTGACCACACGTTGTCCGCACTGGTGGAGGAGTAGTTGGTGGGCCACTTGCGGGTCTGCCCCGGGTTCTCCTCATCGGGTATCTCTATGGGGAGATCCTCGTATATGGAGGAATAGGTGGCAAGATCGTATTCAATGGAGTAGGCATAGCCTGCCAGAGGCTTGAATGCAGAGCCCGGCTGATGGGGGGACATGGTGGCGATGTTCCACACGTTGGAGCCTGCCTTTTCACCGATGGCGCCTGCCACTGCCAGCACGTTGCCGGTGTAGTCCATTACCACGAAGCAGGAATCGGGGGGATCGTTGAGCACCTGATCGGAGAATGTGGTGTAGTCACGGTACTTGGCCTCTATCTTCTCCTGCATCTCGATGTCAACAGGGCAGTAGATGGAGTAGCCCCCGTTGTACAGCATATCGCTGGCCTCGGTGAAGGTAACGCCGTAGAGGTCAGCCAGGTCAAGGGTAACATCCCTTATGACCATATCCACGTACCAGTTCTGTATCTCGTTTGTCTTGGGGTCGTTCTCCGGGTCACGGAACACAAGCTCCTCCGCCATGGCTTCGTTGTACTGCCTTTCGGAGATGGCGGCATTTTCAAGAAGCTTGCTCAGCACATATTCCTGACGCTCCTTGTTTGCCTCCGGGTCTGCAAAGGGGTTGAAGGTGTTGGGACTCCTGGGTATGGCTGCAAGGCAGGCGCCCTCCGCCAGATCAAGCTCGGATACATCCTTGCCGAAGTATTTCAGAGATGCTGCCTGTATGCCGGAGGTGGCACCGCCGAAGCCTACGCAGTTAAGGTATGCCTCCAGTATCTCCTCCTTGCTGCGGTACTTTTCAAGGTCATAGGCACGGAACACCTCACGCAGCTTTCTGTCCCAGGTCTGGCTGTCGTCCTGTGTTACGTTCTTGATGAGCTGCTGTGTGATGGTGGAGCCGCCGAAACGCCTGCCCCCGAACAGGGCACCGTCCAGCATCTCGTTCACAAGGGCGGAGAATGTCCTGAACCAGTTTACCCCGGCGTGCTCGTAGAACTGCTCGTCCTCAACGTATACAAAGGCATCCTGAACATATTTGGGCACCTTGTCAAGGGATACGGGGATACGGTCTGCCGCACGGGAGATAGAGGTGAGCTCCACCTCGTTGCCGTCCTTGTCGTTTGCATAGATGAATGTGGTGTAGGCAAGGTCAAGGGAGTCAAGGTCTATATCAATGGGGGTGTTCTCCCTGAACTGCATGATATACACCGTGAGGGCGGCGGCTATGATAGACACGCTTATTACCACGATGAGTATGAGGGAGAGTATGACAGAGCCTATCACCACAAGAGTCTTCTTTATGGGACCTGCCTTCTTTTTCTTCTTCTTTTTCTTCCGGGTCTCGGGGAGCTCAGCCGCCATCAAAGCGGCCTTCTTCTCCGTTGTCTTCTTATCAGCCAAGGCTGTTGCCTCCTTATCAGAAGTAGTTTTCTATGAATGGGGTTTACTCTGCGAGTGTCTGTATATGCTTTGCACATTGCCAAGAGGTCAGAGGAGCTGACGGGGAATTGGCGGCTTGTTCTCCTCTTTGCCTGCAAAAGCCGGTGGCTTTTGCTGTTTGTTGAGGATAGAAGCTGCGATTTAACGTTAAGTCCTGCTTCTCGTTTCCTGCTTCTCTCAGCGCATACACAGCTATTATAACACTTTGGTTTTCAGATTTCAAGGGTTTTGGGAAAAAAGTGTGACCCGAACCATTAACAAAATTTTTAAAATTTTTAATAAAATCCACAAAAAGCCTTGCGCTTTATAGCATAATGTGGTATAATACACAATAGAGAGGTGAAATGTTCGTTGGGAATTTCGCCGAAAGAGGCTTGTCGATCATGCGGAAAGCAGAGAAGATACCGGAGGTAAACTATATGACGCTGGTACAGCAAGCAACGAATATGATGGAGAAGCTTCCAATCAGAAGTCAGCAAGTCGTAGTTGATCTGCTGAAAATGCTGAGCGGTCATTCCGAAACCGCCGTCAGTCAGGACACCCGGGAAACGAGATTTTTTTCAGCAGTGCATCCGTATGGGAAATTGTGATCAAACACAGCAAGAATCCGTCTGCTATGCCCACAGATGGAACGGCGTTCATGGGCGGATGTACCGGAGCGGTTTTTTACCTCTCCCGATAGAAAACCGTCATGTTCTTGCAATAAGCGGATCGGAAAGATAGCAAACGCCAAAAGGTTTTGTCTTTTGCTATATGTATTTAATTCACAAAGGTTTACAGAAAGGGGCTTGACAACCATGTTTGTGCATGATATACTCCTCACAGCACAGCACAGCACAGCACAGCACAGCACAGCACAGCACAGCACAGCGGCTTAACTGCGCTCTTTTGTCATGCCCGAAAATCAATAAAGGCTATTACGCCCGTGACCGTGGTATAACTGCGGCCACAGGGCGTTTTTGCATTATCAAAGAGGAAAGGAAGATGAATATGATCAAAACAAAGTACAAAGTACTCAGTCTGCTTATGTCACTATGCATGGTGTTCATGTGCGTGCCGGGAATGAACCTATCGGTATCGGCAAGCAGCAACGGTATCTGGATCGGATCTAAGGGGACGGCGGTGAATGTTGTCAGCACAGTGCCAACCTACTGGAAGGACAACGGAAGCAACAGCGGACTTGTAGAGACAACTGAGGATGCGACCGGAGACGATGCATGGGTAGTAGCTTTTATACCGGCGACAACCGGTCAGGCTGATGTTTTGAAGCTGCGGAATTTTACATACATAGGGAATGGGTACTATAGAGATTTTGACACTCAAACCAGTGGTGCGGTCACTGTCGAGCTATTGCAACTAACCATTGAATTTGAAGGTGAGAACTATATCCGCAGTACCGGTGGAGCCTCCTACTATAAGCATGCGTTTCGTGGTGAGGGCACAGACATGACCTTTAAAGGGGCTGACGATGCAAAACTTACTCTTGTTGCAGGTCCGGGGTCGACACCATATACCAATGCGCTAAATACAAGGAATTTTGTACTGGATGGCGGTACGCTGATTTGTGACGGAACCTACAATAACGCATCATATAACGGTTTGTGGTGCAACAATGGCACGATCAGTGTATTGAACGGTACACTTGACTGCAAAGGATCAAGACCGATCTGGGGTTATAACGCATTGGCGGCAGGTACCGTTATTGTTAATGAAAGCTCTCGTATTGTTATAGGTACCGCCGAGTACACAATCACATTTGACCCTGCCAACGGGGAGGAGACCTTCTCAACATCAGTTGTGGAAGGGAATCCTGTGATACAGCCCGATGACCCCGGAGCGGAAGGTTGTACATTTTTATACTGGACTACTGACGGAGAGACCGAGTACGATTTCTCCACCGTGATTACATCAGATATAACGCTGATTGCGCTCTATGATATAAATCAGTACACAATCACCTTCGACACCGACGGCGGTTCTGAAATTGCACCTATCACACAGGACTATGGCACGGATGTTACCGCACCAGCGGATCCCACCAAGACAGGCTATACCTTTAACGGCTGGGATAAGGAAATCCCCGCAACCATGCCTGCCGAGGATATGACAATCACAGCGATGTGGTCAAAGGACGAAGAGCCTGTAACACCTGTTGCTCCTGCTGCCCCCGTTCCCGCAGCAAGCGGCCCGAGAATGACAGGAAGCCCCTCAACAGCAACAGCCCATGTCGTAGATTACAAGACATGGAATGTACAGCTTAACGGCAATACCCTCACATGGGATGCAAAGGACGGCGCAGACGAATTCCTTATCTACGCAAAGAAGCAGGGCACAACCTATAAGAAGATAGGCACTGCTACAGAGCAGACCTTTGAAATACCCGCAATGGCAAGAGGAACATATACCATCGCTGTAAGATACTACAAGGACGGCGAGGGTGCAAAGTTCATAGAGTGCGGTACTACCACAGCAAGGCTTTCGGGCAGCGTTTCCCTCACTGCAAAAGCCGATGATAGCGGCAGGGTAACCCTCAAGTGGGATGCACAGGACGGCGCAACAAAGTACAGAGTTTACAAGGTAGTAAACGGCAAGCTGAAAAAGCTCGGCACAACCACAAAGACATCCGCAAGGGTAAAGGGCACCGCAGGCGATAAATTCGCTGTAAAAGCCTATATCGACGGCAAGTGGACGAAGGTATCCAAGGCAGATGTAGTTACAGCAAAGTAATTTCTTCACTGAGATCGTTATGTACAAATAAGCTCTCCCGAGGGATCGGGGGAGCTCTTTTTGCTCAGATGCATTATGCTGCCGCCAAAAAGCCGTACAGCTTCACCGCCGTGCCGTGAACAAAATCTTTTTTACCCCTTGCATATTTCAAAAGAATATAGTATAATGTAATGGAATGTGCGAAGGATACCTGACAACAGCGGGTATGAACAACACTTTTTGGAGAATGGTCCGGCTGCAGTGATCTGTGAGGGGGTAATTATGGCCGAAAAAAAGTACAGCGTCACACTCAGGGACATTATAGATGAATTCAATCTGGAGACCATCTATCTGCCCATGGATGCCACAAAGCTGCTGATAAAGGAATCCGAGGTGAACCGCCCGGGTCTGCAGCTCACAGGCTTCTACGAATACTTCAATTCCGAGAGGATAGAGATCGTGGGCAAGGCGGAATTTGCCTACCTTGCCACCCTTGACGAGAGCAAGCGCCGTGAGCGCATAGAGATGCTCTTTGCCCAGCATGTCCCCTGTGTCATAATCACAAGGGAGCTGCCCTATTTCCCGGAGATGACGGAGCTGGCGGAGCAGTATGAAACTCCCCTTGTGCGCTGCAAGGAGAGCACATCCAGCTTTATGTCCGCACTCATCGCCTACCTGAACCTTCACCTTGCCCCCCGTATCACCCGTCACGGTGTGCTTATGGAGGTATGCGGCGAGGGTATGCTCATACTGGGCGAATCCGGCGTGGGCAAGAGCGAGACAGCCGTGGAGCTCATAAAGAGAGGCCACAGGCTCATAGCCGATGATGCGGTGGAGATAAGGCGTGTATCCAACATATCCCTTGTAGGCTCCTCACCGGAGAACATACGCCACTTCCTGGAGCTTCGGGGCATAGGCATAGTCAATGCCAGAAGGCTCTTCGGCATGGGCTCCGTAAAGGTCACATCCAAGATAGACATGGTAGTGGAGCTGGAGCCCTGGGACAATGAGAAGGTATACGACCGCATGGGCGTGGACAGCGAATACACCTCCATCCTTGGAGTGAAGGTGCCCTGCTCCACCATACCCGTAAAGCCCGGCCGTAACCTGGCTGTCATCCTCGAGGTGGCTGCCATGAACAACAGGCAGAAGAAGATGGGCTACAATGCCGCCCAGGAGCTGCTTGACAACTTAGGATTAGAGGCAGACCACAGGGACATCATCAAGAAGTGGGACATATATTGATGGAAGAGATCGTTGAAAAAGCCCTTTCCCTTGGCTGCAAATGCCTTTGCGACCAGCCCCTTGCCCCCCACACCACCTTCGGCATAGGGGGCAGCACGCCCCTGTTCATTGATATGACCGCCGCCGCATTTGCGCCTTTGCTTCGCCTTCTGGAGGAAAGGGGGCTGCCCTACTATGTCATAGGGAGGGGCTCCAATCTCCTTGTGGCGGATGAGGGCACGGACAGGGTGATCCTTCACTGTGGGCGGCTCATGGATAATATAGCCCTTGAGGGGGATACCCTTGTATGTGAGGCAGGTGCGCCCCTGACAGCGGTGTGTGTTGCCGCACGGGACGCAGGGCTTTCCGGGCTTGAATTTGCCTACGGCATCCCCGCTTCCGTGGGGGGCGGTGTGTACATGAATGCGGGGGCATACGGCGGAGAGCTGAAGGATGTGCTCTTATACGCCGATATACTGGACACCGCCGGGAATGTGCGCAGATACAGCAATGAGGAGCTTGATCTCTCATACAGGCACAGCGCCCTGCAAAAAGGTGGGTTGTACATGGTGCGGGCTGCCTTTGCCCTTGAAAAGGGGGACAGTGCGCAGATAACCGCTAAAATGGACGAGCTTATGCAGAGAAGGCTCGACAAGCAGCCCTTGAACTTCAAATCCGCAGGGAGCACCTTCAAGCGGCCGCAGGGGGCATATGCCGCCGCCCTTATAGACGAGTGCGGTCTGAAGGGCTACACCGCAGGGGGAGCACAGGTGTCCGAAAAGCACGCAGGCTTTGTGATAAACACAGGCGGTGCCACATTTGCGGATGTAATGGCAGTGACAGACCATGTGAGGGCTGTTGTGAAGGAAAAGACGGGCTTTGAGCTGGAGCTGGAGCCGGAGATACTCTCCTGATTTGTTCACAACAGAGAGAAAGCCGGGGATGTGCGGCAGTATTATTGTGCTAACCGACAAAATTTTTTATCGCCCTTGAAATCACCGCCGCAATGTGATATAATGTCATGTGCTTGTAATCAATCGGCTAACGGAGGCAATACAATGGCAACAATGAGCGTTTTACAGATAGTAAGCGGGGTAGTGCTCATACTGTGCAGCATTTTCCTTGTGATAATAACACTTATGCAGTCACAGAAGCAGGAGGGCATGACAAGTGCCATCCAGGGCTCCAACAACCACAGCTTCTATGACGAGAACAGCCAGAACACCCGTGAGAAGGCTCTTGAAAAGCTCACCAAGATCGTGGCTGTAGTGTTCTTTATAATAGTTATCGCAGTAAATGTAGTACAGGCGGTAGCGCCCACCCTCGCATCCTGACACTTTACATATGCACAAGCCCGGCAGTGTCGGGGCTGTACGGAAAGTGAACAGGCAGTGTCACACGTTCAAGATGTATGCCCGGCCTTCTGGTCGGGCATTTTTGTAAAATGAGGAAGAAAAAAGAAGACAATGGCAAATAATACACAGGTTTGCAGAAACCGTATACTAAACTACCTTGCGGGGAAGACAGCCCCCGTAAGGATAAAGGAGCTTTCCGCAAAGACACGGGGCAGACGTGTCACGGAGGCTGAATTCAGGGCGGCGCTGCGCAGTCTTTCCCAGAGCGGTGAAATTATCATCGAGAATGAAAGGGTGTCCCTCCCCGGGGAAAATGAATTTGCGGCGGATGTGGTGCGCCTCAGCAAAACCTTCGGCTTTGTAAAGGACGAAAAGGGCACGGAGTACTTTGTCCCCGGGCGTTTCCTGAAAGGCGCTGTCCCCGGTGACAAGGTCATATGCTCCCCCATACCCCCGAGGGGTGAAGCTCCCGAGGCGCAGATACTGTCTATTGCGGCGGAGTGCGACGGAGAATTCCCCGGAGTGGTGGAGGTTCACCGGGGCAGAAAGTATTTCCGCTCCGATGCCCTGTGCAGGGATCCCCTTGAAATAGCGGAGGAGACCTCTGCGGGGGACGGCGACAAGGTCACAGCCCGCATAGTGGAGAGGGGAGAGCATCACAGGGATCACAGGTGTGTCATAACGGCTGTGTTCGGCTCCTGTGAGGAGGCTGCCAACTGCGCCCGCACACTGCTGTACAGCAACGACATAGAGGTGGACTTCCCCCTTGCGGTAAAGGACGAGGCAGCAGTCATCGGCAAGAAGAAGATAACTGCCCGTGACCTTCGTGACCGCCTTGATCTCAGGGATGAGACCATATTCACCATAGACGGAGCAGACACCAAGGACATAGACGATGCCATCTCCGTGGAGAGGACCGCATCAGGCTACAGGGTGGGGGTACACATCGCTGACGTGTCCCACTATGTAAAGCCCGGCTCTGCCCTTGACAGGGACGCATTCATCAGGGGCACCTCCATATACTATGCCGACAAGGTGATACCCATGCTGCCGAAGGAGCTTTCCAACGGCATATGTTCATTAAATCCCGGTGAGGACAGGCTTGCCTTTTCCTGCCTTATGGATGTGGACAGTGAGGGGAACGTGACAGGGCACACCTTTGCCAAGTCCGTCATACGCTCCCGTGTAAAGGGCGTATACAGCGAGATAAACCCCTTTATTGAGACCGGTGCCTTTGCAGACCCTCAGACGGCAGAGAAGTACGCAGGGCTGGAGGACACCATAAAAGCCGCCGACGAGCTGACACGCATACTCTGGCAGAAAAGGCGGGACAGGGGCGCTCCCGAGATACACACCACCGAGGTAAAGCACATCATAGACGAAGAGGGACGCTGTATCGGCATAGAAAAGCGTGCAAGCGGTCGGGCGGAGGAGCTTATCGAGGATCTGATGCTCCTTGCCAATGAGTGTGCGGCAAAGACTGCGAAGGAAAGGGAGCTGCCCTTTGTGTACCGTGTACATGAGGATCCTTCGCCGGAAAAGGTGCAGACCCTTGTAGAAACGGTGGAGAAATTAGGGCTGCCCCATCAGGAATTCAAGAAGATAAAGCCCCTGCACATGGCGCAGATGCTGCGTTCTGCCGAGGACAGAGCCGTGTTCCCCATAGTGAATATGCTGGTGCTGCGCTCCATGGCAAAGGCAAGATACGATGCGGAGCCTATCGGGCATTTCGGTCTTGCACTTTCGGATTATGCCCACTTCACCTCACCCATAAGGCGCTACCCGGATCTTGCGGTGCACAGGATACTGACAGAGAGCGTGTACAACAAAAAGGACAGCGCCTATATGAGCAAAAAGTACGGAAAATTTGCCCATGAAGCCGCCATACGCTCCTCCGAGTGCGAGCTTGCCGCAATGAAGGTAGAGCGTGACTGTGACGACTGCTACACGGCGGAGTATATGCGCTCCCGCATAGGGGACGAGTTTGAGGGGATGATCTGCTCCGTACTTGCCTTCGGGCTGTACGTGGAGCTTGACAACGGTGCCGAGGGGCTTATAAAGACAGAGTCCCTGGAGGGAATGTACGAATTTGACGGAGAATTTTCCCTCAGAGCTCCCGGCAGGCGCACCTACACCATCGGCGACAGGGTAAAGGTACAGTGCGTAGGCGCAGACGTAAACAGCGGAAACATAGACCTGATAATCTCCGAATGAAATGCAGAGTGAAGAATGAAACGTTGTGACGGGGACCGGGGTGCTTGATTCTGCGTTTGCCGGCTGCTGTACGAGTGTACACTGTACACCTGCTCCACGGCTGCCAAAGAGGAAAAAGCCATCCATTATACATTTCATTGTACATTTGCGCTTGCAAAGCTAATAGTGAATAGCTGTCAGCGACAGAGAATTGCGTGCTTGTTCTTCTCATGCAAAAGCAACGCTTTTGCATGGAAAGAGGAGGTCAGGATATCGGTTCACCGTCACACTGTACACTTTCCTCACAAAGCAATGCAAGCGAAGCGGGCAAAGAGAAAATCGTGCAACCGGCTCTCCGTCAAATAACTGTACACTGTGCACTGTACACTGTACACCTGCTCCCCGGCTGCCAAAGAGGAAAAAAGCCATCCATTATGCATTATGCATTACATCATACATTCTTCATTACGTGGGGTGGAAATGTGGATATAGGTATCGACTTGGGTACTGCCAATATTATGATAGCCATTGCGGGGAAGGACATCGTATTCTACGAGCCCTCCGTGATAGCCTTCAACAAGAACAGCGAGGATATAACCGCCATAGGCATGGATGCCTACCGCATGATAGGCAGGGCACCCGGGAATATTGCGGTGGTAAGACCTCTTTGTGACGGTGTCATATCCGACTATGACATGGCGGACACCCTTATCAGGGAGTGTATACAGAGGGTCACAGGCCGCCAGTTATTCATGCCCCGCATAGTAATATGTGTTCCCAGCCTTGTCACCGATGTGGAGGCAAGGGCTGTGATAGATGCCGCCCGGGAGGCAGGGGCACGGAAGGTGTACCTTATAGAGGAGCCTGTGGCTGCCCTGCTTGGTGCGGGAGTGGACATATCAAAGGCACGGGGGCGCATGGTGGTGGATATAGGGGGCGGCACCACAGACATTGCGGTGCTGTCCATGAACGGCATAGTCATCAAGAATTCCGTGAAGCTGGCGGGGAACAAGATAGATGCGGCGGTCATGCGCTATGTTATGACCAGATACCGGGTGCAGATAGGGGAGCGCACTGCGGAGAACGCAAAGATCTCCCTGGCGGAGGTATTCTCCCCCGATGGCAGCCGGAAGATGGAGGTAAAGGGCATAGATCAAGTGACAGGTCTGCCCGCCCGTCTGGAGCTGACGGACTACGATATGTACAAAGCCATAATCGACAGCATAAACGAGCTGGTGGAGGCTGTAAAGGAGTTGCTTGAAAAGACACCTCCCGAGCTTTCCGCAGACATACACGACGACGGCATACTTCTCACAGGCGGGGGCGCCCTCATAGGCGGCCTGGACAAGCTCATTGCAAAGGAAACGGGGGTAAAGACCTCTGTTGCCAAGGATCCCATACGCTGTGTGGCAAGGGGCACCGCCAAGGCATTTGAATGTATGGACAGCCTTGCAAGCGGCTTTGAGCGTGTCTCCCTGTACGGGTATGAACGGTAAGGATGAATCAGATAATGAATATTGCTATGATAATGACCCCGAAGATGCAGACATCCTATCTTTACGGGGATATGACCGCAGGCGAGGGTCTGCGGGAGTTTATGAAGACAGGATATACGGCTGTTCCCGTCACTGACAGGGAGGGGCTTTACTTAGGCGTGGTAAGCGAAAGGGAATTCCTGTACCGCATACTGGAGGACGGCAGCCTTGCCGCCCTTGACAGCGATACCCTTACACTGGCGGACTTGGCCTCCGTGACCCGCTTTGACAGCGTCAACATCGAGACGGATACGGACACCCTCATGAAGAAGCTGGTGATGCAGAACTTTGTTCCCGTCACCGACAGCAGAGGGATGTATTCGGGTATAGTCACAAGGCAGAAGGTCATTGAGACCCTGAGCCATATGATCTGAGCAGAGAAAAGGCGTTTTAAGCAATAAGCAACAGGTAATAAGTAAACTGACAAAGTATCGCTTGCTTTTGTCCTCTTTGTGTGCTTTATCCCTCATAAGCAGCGCTTTTGCACCAACAGAGGAAATGGCTATGCTTTCCGGCAGCTTTTCTTGCCTCTTGCTTCTTGCTTCTGACGGGGTGAACGGATGAAATATATCATAATGGATATGGAGTGGAACCAGGCATCTGTCCACGAGAAGATGGTGACAGACCCTGTGCCTCTCATCGGAGAGGTGGTGCGCATAGGGGCTGTGGCTACCTTTGACGGTCAGAACGAGGCCGACAGGTTTTCCGTGTGCATACGTGCCAGGTTCTACCGCAGGATAAACCGGAAGGTGAAGCAGGTGACAGGGCTGGGCAACGAGTCCATAACCTACGGCATCTCCTTCCCCGCCGCATGGGGGCGGTTCAGGAAATGGTGCGGGGAGGACTGCTGCATACTCACCTGGGGCACCGAGGATGAAAAGGTGCTGCGGGCAAACCTTGCAGTCTACGGTCTGCCTGATGATGACCTCCCTCCCTTCTACGATATGCAGATGATCTTTGCCCGCACGGAGATGCACGATTCAAGGCAGTATTCCGTCTCCACCGCTGTGGAGCATTATGGGCTGCCGCTGGATCTGCCGGTGCACGATGCCCTCAACGATGCGGTGCTCACCTTCCGCATAGGGACTAAGCTCTACCTGCCAAATGTCATCCCCGACGGATACGGGGAGCTTCTGCGGCAGATAGCCGCCGAGCAGGAGGAGCAGCAGAGAAAGCGCTGCCTTGTCACGTTCCGTGGGATAGTCCTTGAGAATACGGATGATGTGTACAGGATACGCAAGATAATGCACGTCCGCTGCCCCGTGTGCAGAAAGGGTATGCGCCACCCGAAGTTTGAGTATGTGAGCGAGCGCAAGAGTGTCACCTATGCCGCCTGTGAGGAGCACGGACAGTATATCGTGATGTTAAAGCTCTCCCGATGTGCCGACGGCACCTATGATGTGACACGCCGTATTGAGGCCATCTCCGACAGCCGCCGTGACAGCTACGAACAGCGGGTGAGAGCCTTTGCTGAGGAATGTGCCGACGACGGGGAGCTGTGTGTGGAGCGCATAACAGCCCCTGATGATATAGATGCGGCTCTGCGCCTTGTGCGCCACACCTTTGAGGAGTGTACCGCCCCCATGTTCGATCCCCACGGCAGGGAGAGCTTCAGAGCCTTTATATTCAGCGGGGATATTGAGAGCGGTGTGGAAAACGGCACCGTAAGGGCATATGCCGCCCGCAGGAGCAGGCATATGGTATCTGCCATGTTTACCCGTGACCAGACCCACATAATCCTTGCCTTTACGGATAAGGAGCACCAGCGGCAGGGCTGCGGAAAGGCGCTGCTTGAGGCTGTTGTCCGTGACATAGAGGGCAGGGAGGAGCTTACGGTCAATGCTGCCCCCTCCGGCTACGGCTTTTACGAAAAGTCGGGCTTTGTCCCCGCCGGGGAGGAGCGGACGGAGGACGGCATCACCTTTACACCTATGAAGAAAATACTTGTATGCACAGGAGAATAAACATGGATATGAAAAAGACGATAGCGGCTCTTGCAGCACTTGTGATGTTTACAGCCTGCGGAGCTAACAAGCCCGCAGACAACGACAGTGCCGTGCAGACTGCTTCTTTGGAGAGCGAAAAAGAGACCGCCGCAGTAAGTGACCGCTTTACGGATAACGTAAAGCCCTTGGGACGCACATATACCGACGACAACGGGATGTGGATGTTCTTTTCCGGCACAGGGGCTGCCTTCTCCTTTGAGGGGAAGAGCTGCAGAATAACCATTAAGGGGGACAGCACCGCCCTTACAGGCAGCGACGAGAACCGTGCCCGTGTAGGTGTATTCGTTGACGGTGAGCGGGTCGCCGATGAGATGATAGATGAGCGTGAAAAGATCATCACCGCCGTTGACGACAGCACCTCCGCTGTGCATGAGGTAAGGGTGGTCAAGCTCTCCGAGTCCGCCAATTCCGTGTGCGGCATAGGGGACATAGAGTGTGACGGGGATATCCTCCCCGCCGCCGAAAAGGAGCTTAAAATCGAGTTCATCGGGGATTCCATCACCTGC
>DGXE01000021.1:0-21961 GCA_002395525.1 Ruminococcus sp. UBA4240 | reverse complement strand
GGATTCCATCACCTGCGGCTACGGTGTGGACGACCTTGACAGGAGCCATCACTTTGCCACCTCCACCGAGGACTGCACCAAGGCATATGCCTGCAAGACAGCCGAGCTTCTTGATGCGGACTACAGCCTTGTGTCCATGAGCGGCTGGGGCATCATCTCAGGATATTCAGACGGCAAGACACAGCAGAAGAACCAGGTGATACCGAAGATATATGACCTGGCGGGCTATTCCTACGGCAATTTCTCCGACGGGATGCAGCCCCAGTCCATAGAGTGGGACAGCACGGCATTCGAGCCGGATGTGGTGGTCATCAACCTGGGCACCAACGACAACTCCTGGACAAAGCAGGAGGAGGAGCGCCTCTTTGACTTCACCGACAGCTATGTGGAGTTTGTAAAGCACATAAGGGAGGAGCACCCGGATGCCTATATCGTGTGCTCTCTGGGGATAATGGGGGCGGATCTCTACCCCTTCATCGAGTATGCCATAAACGACCAGTACATCCCCGAAAGCGGCGATGAAAAAATAGCCTGCCTGAGATTTGATACCCAGGTGGAGGCAGACGGCATTGCCGCAGACTGGCACCCCTCCGAAGCCACCCACACAAAGGCAGCCCAGAAGCTTGCGGACTTTATAAAGGAAAAGATAGGTTAAGATCTGAGATGGTGTAAAGCCCTGCTCTTTACAAATATTAAAATTATTTTAGCTTGTCTTAAAGAATAAAGGGAAAATTTGTTAAATTTACAAATTGGTAATAATTAGGAAACACAAATTTAATGTCTTTGTGACGTATATGTTATATAATGTAAACGAGTAGATTGTGACCCATCAATGTGGAACAGCAAGCGAAAACATCACGATGCAGGAGGGATCCTTATGTCACTGGGTAAGGTACTTGTAGTTGACGATGACAACAACATCTGCGAGCTTCTCAAGCTCTATCTGGAAAAAGAAGGATACGGAGTAATGATCTCCCACGACGGGGATGAGGCTGTGGCAAAGTTCAACGCCTTAAAGCCCGATATAGTTCTCCTTGACATTATGCTCCCCGGCCTTGACGGCTGGCAGGTATGCAGGGAGATAAGGAAGAAATCCAATGTGCCCATAATCATGATCACCGCCAAGTCAGAGACATTCGACAAGGTGCTGGGTCTGGAGCTGGGCGCTGATGACTATGTGGTAAAGCCCTTTGATGCAAAGGAAGTCGTAGCAAGGATAAAGGCCGTGAGCCGCCGCATCAGCCAGTCCTCCTCCGAGAGCGAGGTAAAGGAAGTCAAGTATGACAAGCTGGTGGTCAACATGACCAGATACGAGCTTAAGGTGAACGGCAAGGTGCTGGATACTCCTCCCAAGGAGCTGGAGCTCCTGTTCTACCTGGCTTCCAATCCCAACAGGGTATATACCAGAGATCAGCTTCTTGACGAAGTATGGGGATTTGAATATTACGGCGACTCCAGAACCATAGACGTACACATCAAGCGTCTGCGTGAAAAGCTGGAGGGCGTTTCGGACAAGTGGGCACTGAAGACTGTCTGGGGCGTAGGCTATAAGTTTGAATCCGAGGAAGAGGATGCGTAAGGGTATAGCCGTTGAGCTTTACACTGTTTCCCTTGCGGTCATCATCACTGCGCTGGTGTGTATGTCCTCCGCCCTTGTGGGAGTTACCAACTACTTCTACAAGCGTGACCGGGAGGAATTCCTCATAAACTGCGGCAGGGACGTTATGCACCGGGAGCCCGACTATCTGTCCGATGGGGATGAGCTTTCCGTCACAGATGAGATGTCGGCGCATTTTCGCAATGTATCCTCCTGGGCGAATGTGAATTTTGCAGCATATGATGAAAAGGGTGGCGTTTTGGCGTGTTCCGAAACGTCGCCCTCTGTGCATAGGGAGCCGCCTCTGACCGGGGAGCTTATGGAAAGCGCCTCGGAGGAGGGGACATTCAGTCTGAGCACCCTCAGCGGCTATTTTAAGGAGCCCATGTTTTGTGCCCTGTTCAGATGCCCCGGGCAGAGCCGAATGAGTTATCTGCTGGTCTATATGGACTGCAGCGCCTACAAACAGTACACAGGCACCAAGCTTGTCACTGCCTTTGCGGTATTTGTGCTGATACTGCTTGTGGTCATACCCGTGCTGTGGTTTGCGGTGAAGAGGCTGGTAAGCCCCATAGAGGTCATGACCATAGCCGCAAAGCGCTTCGGGGAGGGAGATTTCTCCGAGAAGATAATGATCCCCCAGGACAACGAGATGGGCTTTCTTGCCAACTCCCTCAACGAGATGGCATATTCTCTCTCAAACATAGAGAGTGAAAGAAAGAGCTTTGTGTCCAACGTGTCCCACGAGCTGAAAACGCCCATGACCACCATAGGGGGCTTTGTGGACGGCATACTTGACGGCACCATACCAAAGGAGAAGCACCGCCACTATCTGACCATAGTCTCCGAGGAGATTTCACGCCTGAGCAGACTGGTACGCTCTATGCTCAACATCTCCAAGTACGAATCCGGAGAGGTAAAGCTGATGGCGGAGAAGTTCGACCTTACTGCTCTTACGGTGAAGACGGTGCTGCTCTTTGAGCACCGCATAGAGGCAAAGCACGTTGAGGTGGAGGGGCTTGATGCAGATCCCCACATAGTCTGTGCCGATGCCGACCTTATACAGCAGGTCATCTACAACCTCACCGAGAATGCGGTGAAGTTTGTGAACATAGGGGGCTATATCCGCTATACCTTCCGTGAGGAGGACGGCAGCGTGTACCTTGCTGTCACAAACAGCGGCGAGGGTCTGCGCAAGGGAGAGATGGCACGGGTGTTCGACCGCTTCTACAAGACGGATGAGTCCCGTGGCAAGGACACCACAGGTGTAGGTCTGGGTCTCTCCATAGTCCGCAGCATCATAAAGCTCCACAATGGCACGGTGAACGTAAGCAGCAAGGAAAAGGAATTCACCCGCTTTGAGTTCTCCGTCCCCAAGGAAAGGCAATAAGGGAGAGATCATCCCGTGGGCTTTTTCCCGAAGCGCTTCACATATGCCCTGTAAAAGTTTGAATAATCTCCGAAGCCGCAGTCATCTGCGGCTTTTTTTGCGCCCGCTCCCCTTTCTATCATGCTTTTTGCGGCAATGAGCCTTTTGGCTGTGATGAAGTCCCAGGGGGAGGTGCCTGTGATATTCTTGAAAACTCTGCCGAACTGGGAGCGACTGAGGAAGAAATGGGCGGCAAGGCTGTCAGCAGTGAGGGAGCTGAAAAGGTGGCGGCTCAAGGAGGACGAGCGCACCATATGCGCCAATTGCAGGGGCGGCTTTATTCAGCCCGAATGTGAGTACGAGGAATACAGTGCTCCCGCACCCGACGGCCAGCCGTTTATGTTATAGACGAATAGGCGGAAAGAGGAAACAAGCCGCCCATACCCCGTCAATAACAGCTATTCACAATCAGCTGTTAGCTGATAGTATCATTCTCCCTTCCGAAAGCCTGCTTTCACGCTGTGTGAGAGCAGGCTTTCGTATGTCCATTAGCTTTTTTACCTATTATTTCATAGAATATTTACATCTTTGTGTGATTTCCTACGAAAATTCCTTTACTCCATTGACAAATCTGCACAATAAATATATACTTATTAAAGACAAATGACTAACACAGCCTCAATAACGTGGCTTTTACCAACTCAGGAGGATTCAAAAATGGCAGCTACAAAGACAGCACGTGCAGCTACAAAGACCGCAAAGGCCGCAGTACAGGCAGAGAAGCCTGTTGCAGCAGAGCTTGGCTACGATCAGATACTTGACGCACTCAGGGCAGGGATAAGCAAGGCAAAGGCTCCTGTTGATGCACACGTGGCAGCACAGGTAAGACTTTACGGCAAGGTAGAGGGCATCCTTTACATTCTCGTTGCAAACGGCATCGTAGTTGCAGAGCCCTTTGACTACAAGGGCGCAGATATCGAGGTGGATGCGGATTCCGAGACCTTCATGTCCGTGCTTTCCGGCAACAAGCCCATTTCCAACGCCATCGCTGAGGGCTCCGTCAAGATGCAGGGCAACGCAGGCAAGGCTATCATCCTGGGTTCTGCTGTATTCTTTGATAAGTAAAGGGGCACTTGGATAGCAGACAAGTCCAAAGAGGAGCGATACAAGCTCCTCTTTTTTTTCAAAACGCAGAGTGACAGAGGGTGCAAGCCTCCGGCTTTTCCTCTCTGTCAGCTTCACTTAATCTTATTATACTATGCTGTATTTACACTACACTGCGGACAACAGCCCGAAAACTCTCCATGCCATAGGGCGCAGACTGCTCTTTGATGCAGTAAGGAGGGAAACGGGTCTTGCCGCCTACGAGGAGGATATTTCCTTCGGCGCATACGGCAAGCCCTTTTTTGAGCATATCCCCCTCTGCTTTTCCATCTCCCACTGTCATGGGCTTGTGTGCCTGCTGACGGACACATATAACTGCGGCATTGATGCGGAGCATATGCGTGATGTGGGGGAGGATGTGATAGAGCGGGTCATGCATGAGGAGGAAAAGCTCTTCCTTCCCCGTATCGCCGGGGACGAGGAGGAGAAGCTGCGGCTGTGGACACTCAAAGAGTGTGCCTCAAAGGCAGAAGGCAGCGGCCTTACCGTAATGCATGAGATGCACTTTCTATATAAGGAGGGGCTTTTCGCCCCTGCCGGTGATATGCGGTATTACACAGGGTATACAGACCGGGGGCATATGCTCTCCCTGTGCCTTGACAGGCGGTCGCCCCAGACCCCGGAGAGCTTTGAGGGGGCTGTGCTTTACCCCCTTGGGGAGCAGGGGCTTTAAGGGCAAAAAAAGATCCCGGATGTACATCCGGGACTGGCGGAGCGAGTGGGATTCGAACCCACGGGGCAAAAGCTGCCTACCTGATTTCGAGTCAGGCTCGTTATGACCACTTCGGTATCGCTCCAACATTTCCATTATACCATATACATTTGTAAAATGCAAGTGTTTTTTTCATATGTGTTATGTGCAGCGGCTCCGGCGCACAACATGTATACAGACAGGTCAGAAAGGGATGAGGTTATGACAGGCAGGATCATAGATATCTCCCAGGAGGTGTTCTCCTGCAAAGTGTTCCCCGGGGATCCGAAGCCTTCGGGCACACGGCTCATGAGCATGGACAGAGGGGACGTGTGCAATCTCACTCAGCTCTCAATGTGTGCCCATAACGGCACCCATGTTGATGCCCCCTATCACTTCATAAACCATGGCAGGACCATAGACCGGATGGGGCTCGAGCCCTTTGTGGGCGACTGCTTTGTGGCTCGTCACAGCGGTGATGTGACCGCAGATGATGCACGGTCCATAATGGAAAAGGCTGCGGCAGCGGGAGCGGCACAGCGCATACTGATAGCAGGCAAGGCGGTCGTTACTGCCGGGGCAGCCCGTGTCTTTGCACAGGATGGTATAATGCTGCTGGGCAATGAGAGCCAGACAGTGGGTCCCGAGGATTCCCCGAAGGAGGTGCATCTCATCCTCCTGGGCAGCGGGGCAGTCCTGCTGGAGGGCATAGTCCTTTCCCATGTGGAGGAGGGGCGCTATTTCCTCAGTGCAGCCCCCTTGGATCTCGGGGGCTGTGACGGAGCTCCGTGCAGGGCATACCTGATAGGCGGCAGGGAGCAGGGAACCTGATAGTCTGTGACAAAGGTTTAGCGGTCTGCTTTGTCTTTCACCCTGACTGCTGACCTGCCTTTGGCTGCAAAGAACATCCCCCCGTCGAAAGACGGGGGGATGATTTGTATAGCTTACTTTATAACGATCAGGTAGTCGCCTGCCATGTCTGTGGTGAATGAGCAGTAGCCGTTGGAGGTTATCTTTGTGCGGGATACGATGTCAAGGGTGCGGGTCTCGGGGTCATAGCAGTAGATGTAGGCTGTGCGGCCTGCACGCTTCTTGTTGAGCTTGACGGTGATCTTTGCATCAAAGCCGAAAAGCTCGTCCCCGTCGCCCACAGTGACCTGTGCCCGTGAAACTGCGCCGCCTGTAACGGTCTTTATGACCGATGTCGGGATATTCTTTGATGAGTAGGCGCTGATATCCACAGATGAGGTGTCGTAGATGTCCTCACCGTATACCGTCCAGCGTATGCCGTTTTTAAGCACGAAGCATGGGGTGACGTCCCAGCCCTTTATGGCTGCAAGCAGGCTCTGGGGAACGGTAGTGGCGCCGTTCATCATGACGTATATCCTCTCGCCGCTGTTGGCTTTCAGGTAGTTGGCAACATTCGTCCAGCCCGAATAGTTCTTGTGCTGATAGATGTAGGGCGTGCCCGCAGTCACGCTGATGTTGGTGGAGGTGCTGTCCTCAAGGGCGTAGGATACATAGCGGCTGTCGTTGTTGGATGCTGTGAGGGCATCGTTGTAGTTTTTGTAGTATCTACGGGTGACGGACGAATACCAGGGGTACTTGGTGCTTGCGGAGGAGGCAGAGTCGGAATTGTCATAGGCATAGGAAACATATGCGCTGTTGTTGCCTGATGCAGTTATTGCCGCTGCCTGTGTACGGTAATACTTTCCTGTGTAGGAGGAGTACCAGGGATATGTGGTACTTACAGTGTTGGAGGAATCACCGTAGGCATAGGTAACATAGGAGCTTATTCCGTTGGATGCGGAGAGTGCAGCTGCCTGAGTTCTGTAGTATTTCCTTGTGTAGGACGAGTACCAGGGGTACTGTGCACTTACAGTGTTGGAGGAGTCCCCGTAGGCATAGCTTACATAGGCACTGTTGTTGCCTGATGCGGTTATTGCGGCTGACTGTGTCCTGTAATACTTTCCTGTGTAGGATGAGAACCAGGGATAATCAGCGCTTACACTGTTGGAGGAATCTCCGTAGGCATAGCTTACATAGGCGCTGTTGTTGCCGGAGGCTGCGATCGCCGCTGACTGTGTTCTGTAATACAGCCTTGTATAGGATGAGTACCAGGGGTATGCGGTGCTTGCTGTGGGGGAAGAATCTGCGTAGGCATAGCTTACATATGCACTGTTGTTGTTGGATGCGGATATGGCATCAGCCTGTGTCTTGTAGTAGAGCCTTGTGTAGGATGAGTACCAGGGGTAGTTGGCGCTTGGAGAGTTGGCTGATTCCACATATTTCCTTGTTACGTAGGAGCTTATGTTGCCGGAGGCTGCAAGGGCATCGGACTGGGATCTGTAGTACAGCCCTGTAAGGGAGCTGTACCACTGGTAGGTGGAGCTTACTGTTCTGGAGGTGTCAAAATATGCCTTTGATACGTAGCTGCTGTTGCCGTTTGATGCCTCGGTAGCGTCCTGCTGGGTCTTGTAGTAGCGTCTGGTGAAGGAGCTGTAATAGGGGTAGGTGCTGCTTGCATAGGTGGCGGAGTCGTAGTATGCCCTGCTGACATAGGCAGAGTTGTTGTTGGATGCGGTCAGGGCATCGTTCTTGGTCTTGTAGTAGCGGTTGGTGAAGGTGGAGAACCAGGGGTATGTAGCGCTTGCATTGGCGGAGGAGTCTACCTCCGCAAATGCCCTGCTGACATAGGCGGAATTGTTCCCGGATGCGTTGAGGGCATCGGTCTGGGTCTTGTAGTAGCGCCTTGTGAAGGAGCTGTACCAGGGATATACGGCGCTTGCAGCGTCGGCTGAATCGATAGTGTTATAGGCATAGGTCACATATCCGGAGCTGTTTGCGGATGCTGCGACAGCCGCCGCCTGTGTCTTGTAGTACCGCCCTGTGTAGGAGCTGTACCAGGGATAGGCGGCACTGACGGAATAGGAGCTTTCAGAGGCTGCCCATGCGTTGTAAACGGTGCCCTGGGAGTTTGCGTTCCTGGCATCGGTCTGGGTCTTGTAGTAGCTGTGGGTGGCAGAGTTGTACCAGGGGTAGGTGGCACTCATGCTGGCGCTGGAGTCGATGGGATTGTAGGCATAGCTTACGCTGTTGTAGTTGTATCCCGATACGCTGAGGGCATCCGTCTGTGTCCTGTAGTAGCGGCCTGTGACAGTGCTGTACCAGGGATAGGCGGAGCTTGCAGAGTAGGCGAAGGATACGCTCTGCTGTGAATATGCGTTGTATACATATCCGGAGTAGTTGGCGCTCTGTGCCTCCTGCTGTGTCCGGTAGTACCTGTTGGTGGCTGAATTGTACCACTGGTATGTGGAGTTCACGCTGGCGGAGGAGGCTGAGCTGCCGGAGGTGTAGGCATTGTACACCGTGCCGTTGGGTCCGTCGGTGAATGCATCGGTGTAGGTGGGGTAGTACCTGTTGGTGGCGGTGTTGTAGTACTGATAATAGTAGTTGCAGGAGGTGTACCAGTCAACGGCGGACACCGCAGGAACGGATGCTGACATCATAAGCACAGCTGCACAGGCAGCTATTGTCTTTCTTATCTGTTTCATATGATCGATCCTTTCTGTTTGGAAACTTAAAGTAGTTGCGTCCTGAAAATAATTCTATCACAACCCCAGGGGGATTTCAAGTAAGTTACAGCAAACGTAACTGCTGTAACCGTATTGTTTCAATACGTTTTCCTTTATAATGTATACACACGGGGAGGGGCAAAAATCTCATTTACATAATAAGTTTACACATTGTTAATGAGTAAGGTGTCCTCTTGCTGCTGCACAGGACGGTTTTGTGCATAAGCTACAATCCGATGTGGAAAATATCGGTGAAAATTCTACACGGGATATGCAAAAACCCCTTGCGTTTTGGAAAGGGCTGTGATATAATATCTCTTGCGTGACTGCAAGGGGACAGGTGTCCCCGGATGATATGCGATGATGCAGAAGGTTGCATACGGTATGTGTGGGAATTTCTGCGGAGTATGTCCGATTTTAAACCGGGCGGAAGGCAATACTGCACAGTTAGTGCTCAGACGGCAAGGGGTCATCCTCTTGTGCTGTGAGATTGTGTGCGCCCGAAACATTCGTGTTTTGGGTTTTTGTATTCTCATGTCCTCGACACACACGGTGGCGTTGAAGGTCAGGGAAGCGAATGGTATGCCCCCTCAATAAACAGGAGGAATAACAATGGCAGCAAGCGAAAAGATCAGGATCAGGATCAAGGGTTACGATCACGCAGTAGTTGACGCAGCAGCAGCTAAGATAGTTGATGCAGCTAAGCGCAGCGGCGCAAGAGTATCAGGCCCTATTCCCCTTCCTACCGACAAGGAGATAATCACCATCCTTCGTGCGGTACACAAGTACAAGGACAGCCGTGAGCAGTTCGAGCAGAGAACTCACAAGAGGCTCATCGACGTGCTCCGTCCTACAGCCAAGACAACCGAGGCTCTCCAGAGCCTTGAGCTTCCTGCAGGCGTAGATATCGTGATGGAGATCAAGTGATCTCCGAAAGATCTCTACCTGTAGGGTCAATGTCAGAGAGATCTGACCAATAACCGATAGGAGGAAAGAACATGACAAAGGCTATCATCGGCAGAAAGATCGGCATGACGCAGATCTTCGATGAGACAGGCAAGGTAATACCTGTCACCGTTGTCGAAGCAGGCCCCTGCGTTGTCGTACAGAAGAAAACTGTTGACAACGACGGCTACAGCGCTATACAGTGCGGCTTCGGCGAGATCAGGGAGAAGCTTGTATCCAAGCCCCTGAAGGGTCACTTCACCAAGGCAGACGTTCCTTACAAGAGATTTCTCAAGGAATTCAGACTTGATGATGCTGACAACTACAACGTAGGTGATGTCCTCAAGGCAGACACCTTTGCAGCAGGCGACATCGTTGATGTTTCCGGCACATCAAAGGGTAAGGGCTATCAGGGCACCATCAAGAGGAACAACAACCACAGACTCAAGGAGACACACGGTTCCGGCCCTGTTGCAAGACAGGCAGGCTCTATGGGTGCGTGCTCTTCCCCTTCAAGAATATTCAAGGGCAAGGCTCTCCCCGGACATATGGGTGCTGAAAAGGTGACTGTACAGAACCTTGAGATCGTAAAGGTAGACGCAGAGAACAATCTTATCGCAGTAAAGGGCGCCATCCCCGGCCCCAAGAATGGTATCGTCACCATCGTTGACTGCGTTAAGAAGGCTTAATGGAAGGAGGAAACGATAATGCCTAACATTAAAGTACTTGATATGGCAGGAAATGCGGTTTCTGACATTGAGCTGTCCGATGCGGTCTTCGGCGTAAAGCCCAGCAAGGCTGCTATGCACACTATGGTAGTAAACTACCTTGCCAATCAGAGACAGGGCACACAGTCCACCCTCACCCGCACAGAGGTCAGAGGCGGCGGCAGAAAGCCCTGGAGACAGAAGGGCACAGGCCATGCAAGACAGGGCTCCATCCGTGCTCCCCAGTGGACACACGGCGGTATCGCCTTAGGCCCCAAGCCCAGAAGCTATCGCTTCACCGTGAACAAGAAGGTAAAGAGACTGGCTATGAAGTCCGCTCTTTCCACAAAGGTGCTTGACAACAATCTCATTGTTATCGACAGCATCGCTCTTGCTGACTACAAGACCAAGGACATGGTGGCTATGCTCTCCGCAGTAGGCGCTGCAGGCTCCAAGGCTCTCATAGTTATGCCCGAGGCTGATGCCAAGGTAATAAAGAGTACAGCGAATATCCCCGGCGTCAAGACCGCACTTGTGAACACCATCAATGTATACGACATCCTGAGCTACGACAAGTTCGTTGTAGCAAAGGCTGCTGTTGAGAAGATCCAGGAGGTGTACGCATAATGACTGCACAGGATATCATCTTAAAGCCCATCATCACCGAAAGATCCATGGAGGGTCTGCAGGAGAGCAAGTACACTTTCAAGGTAGCAAAGAATGCTACCAAGCCCCAGATAAAGCTGGCTGTTGAGGAGCTGTTCGGCGTGGACGTGAAGAGCGTCAACACCATGAACGTAAGAGGGCGCACTAAGAGAGTAGGCCTTTCAAGAGGCACCACTCCCGACTGGAAGAAGGCAATAGTTACCCTTAAAGAGGGCAGCAAGACTATTGAGTTCTTCGATGGCCTCATCTGATAGCAGATGACGGTAAGTATGGAAAACGAAAGGTTTTCCGCAAAACCCATATGAGGAGTTGAATTACAATGGCTATAAAGCAGTATAAGCCTACGTCCCCCTCAAGACGTCAGATGACTGTTACCGATTACAGCGGTCTTTCCAAGGTAGCTCCTGAGAAGTCCCTTCTGGCACCTCTCAAGAACAAGTCCGGAAGAAACAGCTACGGCAGGATAACAGTTCGTCACAGGGGCGGCGCTAACAGAAGAAAGTACAGAATAATCGACTTCAAGAGAGACAAGACCGGCATCAATGCAGTTGTCAAGACTCTTGAGTACGATCCCAACAGAAGCTCTTTCATCGCTCTCGTTGAGTACGAGGACGGCGAGAAGAGATACATCATCGCTCCCTACGGCCTGAAGGTAGGCGACGTAGTAAGAAGCGGCGCTGACGCTGATATCAAGCCCGGCAATGCACTTGCCCTGTCCGATATCCCCGTTGGTACATTCATCCACAACATCGAGCTCTACCACGGCAAGGGCGCACAGCTTGTAAGAGCTGCGGGCAACATGGCACAGCTCATGGGCAAGGAAAACGGATATGCACTTATCAGACTTCCTTCCGGCGAGATGAGAAACGTTGCTCTTGACTGCTTCGCAACAGTAGGTCAGGTAGGCAACATCGATCATGAGAATGTAAACCTTGGTAAGGCAGGACGCACACGTCACAAGGGCATCCGTCCCACAGTACGTGGTTCCGTCATGAACCCCAACGACCATCCTCACGGCGGTGGTGAAGGTAAGTCACCTGTAGGACGTCCCGGACCTGTTACTCCCTGGGGCAAGCCTGCAATGGGTTACAAGACCAGAAAGACACACAACCGTTCCGACAAGTTCATTGTCAGAAGAAGAAACGGCAAGTAAAACTCACTGGAATATAAAGGATGCGGCATAGCCCTTTTTGGGCTTTGCCCATGCCTCGGCATGAGGGTCTCCCCTCAGTAATAATATCGGAGGAAAAAACCAATGAGCAGAAGCATAAAGAAGGGGCCTTACGTACAAGAGGCTCTGTATAAAAGAGTTATCGCCATGAACGAAGCGGGCGAGAAGAAGGTTCTCAAGACCTGGAGCCGTTCTTCCACCATATTCCCTGCATTCGTCGGCCATACATTTGCTGTCCATGACGGCAGAAAGCACGTTCCTGTATATGTTACAGAGGACATGGTAGGTCACAAGCTGGGAGAATTCGCTCCCACAAGAACATACAAGGGCCATGCAGGCTCCAAGACATCCAACAACGGTAAGTAAGAGAGGAGATAACTATGGAAGCAAGAGCTACACTTAAGAATGCTCGCATAGCGCCCAGAAAAGTTCAGATCGTCCTCGACCTTATCAGAGGCAAGGATGTTGAAACTGCAAGGGCAATACTCAAGTACACTCCCAAGGCTGCCTGCGAGTATCTCGCAAAGCTCCTTGATTCCGCAGTGGCAAACGCTGTGAACAACGAGGGCGCAGACGAGAAGGAGCTGTACGTTTCCGAGTGCCAGGTAGGTCCCGGCCCCATTCTCAAGAGAATACAGCCCAGGGCACAGGGAAGAGCGTTCCGCATCAACAAGAGAACATCCAATGTTACTCTGGTTGTATCGGACAGAGTATGAGAAAGGGGAGATAGATAAATGGGACAGAAAGTTAATCCCCACGGCCTCAGAGTAGGCATAATAAAGGATTGGGATTCACGCTGGTATGCAGGCAAGCAGACCTTCGGCGATACACTCGTTGAGGACTACAAGGTAAGAAATTACATCAAGAAGGCTCTGTACTCCGCAGGCGTTCCCAAGGTCGAGATCGAGAGATTTGCCGACAAGGTCAGGATCAACGTATACTGCGCAAAGCCCGGTCTTGTAATAGGCAAGGGCGGCGAGAACATCGAGAAGATCCGCAAGGAAGTTGAGAAGATGATCGGCAAGACCGCTTACATCAACATCGTTGAGGTAAAGTCTCCCGACCTGGATGCTCAGCTCGTTGCAGAGAACATCGCAACTCAGCTTGAAAACCGTGTATCCTACAGAAGAGCTCTCAAGCAGGCTATCGGCCGTGCAATGAAGCTCGGTGCAAAGGGTATCAAGGTAAAGGCAGGCGGCAGACTTGCCGGCGCCGAGATCGCAAGAAGCGAGACTTATCACGAGGGTACTATCCCCCTGCAGACTATCCGTGCCGACATCGACTACGGCTTTGCTGAGGCTAACACCACATACGGCAAGCTGGGCATCAAGGTATGGATCTACAAGGGCGAGATACTCAAGGGCGATGTGAACGCAGCCCGTGAGAGAAAGTTCGACAGACCCGAGAGAAAGCGCAGAAGCAACAACGATAACAGAAGACGTGAAGGCGGCAATCGCCCCCGTCAGAACAGAAATCAGGAAGGGGGTAGATCCTGATGCTGCTGCCCAAGAGAGTTAAGTACAGAAAGCAACAGAGAGGCAGAATGAGAGGCAAGGCCCTCAGAGGCAACACCGTTTCCAACGGTCAGTATGGTCTCCAGGCACTTGAGCCCGCATGGATCACCTCAAATCAGATCGAGGCTGCCCGTATCGCAATGACACGTTACATCAAGCGTGGCGGTCAGGTATGGATCAAGATATTCCCCGACAAGCCCGTATCCAAGAAGCCTGCCGAAGTCCGCATGGGTTCCGGTAAGGGCGCAGTTGAGTACTGGGTAGCAGTCGTAAAGCCCGGAAGGATCATGTTCGAGATCGCCGGCGTTGATGAGGAAACTGCAAGAGAGGCTATGCGTCTTGCTGCACACAAGCTCCCCATCAAGTGCAAGTTTGTTGCTAAGGAACAGGAGGCGAGCGAGTAATGAAGGCTGCTGAAGTTAGAGATATGACCGTACAGGAGCTTGAGAACAAGCTCGTTGACCTGAAGAAGGAGCTTTTCGCTCTCAGATTCCAGCACACCGTGAATCAGCTTGACAACCCTGCCCGTTTAAAGGATGTCAAGAAGGACATTGCGAGAGTGAAGACCATTCTCACAGAGAAGTCCAAGGCAGAATAAGGGAAGGGAGGACATTACAATGGCTGATAGAAATCTGAGAAAGACCAGGGTAGGCAAGGTAGTATCCGACAAGATGGACAAGACCATCGTTGTAGCTATCCAGGATAATGTAAAGCATCCTCTTTATAAGAAGATCATCAAGAGAACCATCAGACTCAAGGCTCATGACGAGAACAACGAGTGCGGAATAGGCGATCGTGTTGAGATCATGGAGACCCGTCCCCTGTCCAAGGACAAGAGATGGAGACTCACCCGCATAATCGAGAAGGCTAAGTAAGCTGCGATTGTGCAAAAGCCACAACTTTCGGCGTGAAAATGCCGGAAAAATCTCTGCGAGATGCTTGGCATATTATTGACAGAGACAGGAGTTTGTGGTAAAATCTATATGTTGCTGTGCTGTGGGCAAATGTGCGATACACACGGTAACGTTGATAAAAAACATAACGTGTATCGGGGCACAGCCTGACCGGGATGGGAGGGCTGTGTACCCGTGTCACTGTTTTGATTCAGAAAGGAGTTATGCGCTGTGATACAGATGCAGACTTATTTGAAAGTCGCTGACAACACAGGTGCCAAGGAGCTTATGTGCATAAGGGTCCTGGGCGGTACCCGCAGAAGATATGCCAATATCGGCGATGTTGTTGTAGCTTCTGTCAAAAAAGCAACACCAGGCGGCGTTGTTAAGAAGGGTGACGTAGTAAAGGCAGTCATCGTTCGTTCCGCAAAGGGTCTCCGCCGTGCAGACGGCACTTACATCCGCTTTGACGAGAATGCGGCAGTCATCATAAGAGAGGACAAGACTCCCAGAGGGACACGTATTTTCGGGCCTGTGGCAAGAGAACTCAGAGACAAGGATTACATAAAGATCCTTTCCCTCGCTCCCGAAGTACTTTAATGGAGGTGTCGGCATGAAGAACAAGGTACATGTTAAAACAGGCGACACAGTCGTAGTGCTCTCCGGCAAGGACAAGGGCAAGAAGGGTAAGGTCCTTGAGGTTTCCCCCAAGGAAGGCAAGGTCATCGTTGAGGGCATCAACGTTGTAAAGAAGCACGTAAAGCCCACACAGATGGGTCAGAGCGGTGCGATAGTTGATGCTGAGGCTCCTCTCTACTCCTGCAAGGTGCAGGTGGTTGATCCTGCGACCGGCAAGCCCGGAAGGATCGGTCACAAGATCGATGAGAACGGCAAGAAGACCAGATACGTCAAGGTCGGCAAGAACAAGTAAGAAAGGAGCAGCACATTATGGCATCTAATCTCAAAGAGCTTTATGTAAGCCAGGTAGCTCCTTCCCTGATGAAGAAGTTCGGCTACAAGAGCGTAATGCAGATCCCCAAGATCGACAAGGTAGTTATCAATGTTGGCGCAGGCGAGGCTAAGGAAAATTCCAAGGTAATAGACGCCATCATGAACGACCTCTCCCTCATCACCGGTCAGAAGCCTGTGGTATGCCGTGCAAGGAAGTCCGTTGCGAACTTCAAGATCCGTGAAGGTATGCCCATCGGCGTAAAGGTAACTCTCAGAGGCGAGAGAATGTATGAATTCTTAGACAGGCTCTTCAACGTGGCTTTCCCCAGAGTAAGAGACTTCAGAGGCATAAACGGCGATTCCTTTGACGGCAGAGGCAACTACTCCACCGGTATCAAGGAACAGCTCATCTTCCCCGAGATCGAGTATGACAAGATCGACAAGGTAAGAGGCATGGATATAAACATCATCACCACTGCTCAGACTGATGAAGAGGGCAAGGCTCTCTTAGAGGCTATGGGCGCACCGTTTGCCAAGTGATCGGGAGGTTTGAAGTAACATGGCTAAGACTTCTATGAAGATAAAGCAGCAGAGAGAACCCAAGTTCTCTACCAGAGCTTACAACAGATGCAAGATCTGCGGCAGACCTCACGCTTACATGAGAAAGTACGGGATATGCAGAATCTGCTTCAGGGGCCTGGCTCATAAGGGTCAGATTCCCGGTGTGAAGAAGGCAAGCTGGTAATCAGCCAAGCATCCCGTGATTATATAAGGAGGTTAAAGGTATGCAAATTACCGATTCAATCGCTGATCTCCTCACAAGGATCCGCAATGCGAACACTGCCAAGCATCCTACTGTTGACATTCCTGCGTCCAACATGAAGAAGGCAATCGTTCAGATCCTTGTTGATGAGGGTTATATAAAGAACTATCAGATGATCGACGACGGCAAGCAGGGCGTTATCAGAGTAACTCTGAAGTACGGCCAGAACAAGTCCCAGGTCATCACCGGCCTCAGAAGAGTTTCTAAGCCCGGTCTGCGTATATATTCAAGCTGCGCTGACATGCCCAAGGTCATGAAGGGCCTCGGTATTGCCATCGTTTCCACCCCCAAGGGCGTTATGACCGACAAGAAGGCAAGAGAGCTCAATGTTGGCGGCGAAGTCCTTGCATTTGTATGGTAAGGGGGACGTGAGCGTATGTCAAGAATAGGCAGAAAGCCTGTAGTCATCCCTGCAGGCGTAGATGTTAAGATAGACGGCAACACAGTTACCGTAAAGGGCCCCAAGGGCGAGCTCACAAGGACATTCCACCCCGATATGCTCATAAAGCAGGAGGGTGCGGAGATAATCGTTGAGCGTCCCTCCGAGGACAAGCTGCACAGATCTCTCCATGGACTTACAAGAACACTTGTACACAACATGGTAGAGGGTGTTACAAACGGCTTCTCAAAGTCCCTTGATGTTGAGGGCGTTGGTTACAGGGTACAGAAGAAGGGCAACGAGCTGGTAATGAACCTTGGCTTCTCCCACACTGTAGTTGTTCCCGAGCCTGCCGGCATCACCTTTGATGTGCCTAACCAGAACAAGATCATCGTAAACGGTATCGACAAGCAGGCTGTTGGCCAGGTTGCTGCACAGATCCGTGAGAAGAGACCTCCCGAGCCTTACAAGGGCAAGGGCATCCGCTACACCGGCGAGCACATCATCCGCAAGGAAGGCAAGGCCGGCAAGGGCAAGAAGTAACGCATTTCTTAGAGAAAAAACTTTTCATACGAAAGAGAATGGGACAGATAAGCGCAGCCCTTTTGAGCGTATGCGCAGACTACTATTCTCCAGTCTGATAAGGAGTTGTTAAAAATGGTCAAGACCATAAACAGAAAGGCTTCAAGAGCCAAAAGACAGAAGAGGGTACGTGCCAAGATAAGCGGTACTCCCACATGCCCCAGACTTAACGTCTTCCGTTCTGCAAAGCACATCTATGCACAGATAATAGATGACACCACAGGCACTACCTTAGCAGCAGCATCCAGCCTTGAAAAGGGCTTTGAGCCCAACGGCGGCAACTGCGACGGCGCCTTTGCAGTGGGCAAGACCATTGCAGAGCGTGCTACAGAAAAGGGTATCACCGATGTGGTATTCGACAGAGCGGGCTATCTCTACCACGGCAGAGTTGCAAAGCTGGCTGAGGGTGCAAGAGACGGCGGACTTAATTTCTGATAAAGGGAGGTTTTTGATTTGGCTAAGATAGATGCTGAGAATCTGGAGCTTATGGAAAAAGTTGTTGCCATAAACAGAGTTTCCAAGACTGTCAAGGGCGGACGTATCTACAAGTTCGCAGCTCTGGTGGTCGTTGGCGACGGCAACGGCACTGTAGGCTTCGGCATAGGCAAGTCGGGCGAAGTTCCCGATGCCATCCGCAAGGGTATTGAGGATGCCAAGAAGAACATGGTTAAGGTCACTCTTAAGGGCACAACCATTCCTCACGAGATCGTAGGCGCATACGGCGCAGGCAGAGTTCTCATGAAGCCTGCTGCACCCGGTACCGGTGTTATCGCCGGCGGTCCTGTGCGTGCTGTCATCGAGGTAGCAGGCATCAAGGACATAAGAACGAAGTCCCTGCGCTCCAACAATGCGTGCAACGTTGTAAGAGCTACACTTCAGGGTCTGACCTCCATGAGAGGCGCAAAGGAAGTTGCTGCTATCAGAGGCAAGACTGTAAAGGAAATTTTAGGTTAAGGAGATTGCAGAAATGGCTACAGTTACTATAAAGCTCGTAAAGAGCCTTAACGGCCGTCTGAAGGATCAGATCGCAACTGCACATTCCCTCGGCCTTAAGAAGATCGGCGATGTTACCACCCAGCAGGACAATGATTCTGTAAAGGGCAAGATCAATAAGATCTCACACCTCGTCACTGTTACAAATGAATGATTCGGAGGTGCTAAACAATGAAGATCCATGAATTAGGAGCTCCTGTCGGCGCTAACAAGGATGTAAAGCGTGTAGGCAGAGGTCACGGCTCCGGCAACGGCAAGACTGCCGGCAAGGGTCACAAGGGACAGAATGCCCGTTCAGGCGGCGGTGTAAGACCCGGCTTTGAAGGCGGCCAGATGCCCATGACCAGAAGGATCCCCAAGAGAGGATTCAACAACATCTTTGCTGTTAAAGCTGCTACAGTCAATGTTTCCGACCTTGAAATATTCAACGACGGTGTCGTTGTTGATGCTGAGCTTCTGAAAGCCAGCGGCCTTGTAAAGAGGACTGCAAACGGCATTAAGGTACTCGGCAACGGTGAGCTTACCAAGAATCTCACAGTCAAGGCTAATGCATTCTCTGCTTCGGCTAAGGAAAAAATTGAGAAGGCAGGCGGGAAGGCTGAGGTGATGTAATGTGTTTGAGACCATGCGTAATGCCTGGAAAACACCGGAGCTTCGCAAGAAGATCCTCTACACATTACTCATCATAGTAATATTCCGCTTCGGATGTGCACTGCCCGTTCCCTTCCTTGACCCCTCCGCTCTTGCGGGCATGGTTCAGGACGGCAACATCTTCGGGTATCTGGATACCCTGTCCGGCGGTGCGCTCTCAAAGGGTACTGTATTCGCACTGTCCATACAGCCCTATATCAATGCATCCATCATTGTGCAGCTGCTGACCTACGCCATCCCTGCTCTTGAGAGCCTCCAGAAGGAAGGCGAGGAGGGCAGAAAGAAGCTGCAGAAGCTCACAGGCTATGTGGCGCTTGCTATCTCCCTGGTAATGAGCTATGCCTACTATCTCTCCATGAGAAATTCGGGCGCAGTCCTCTACACACAGGGCTTTGCGGGAGTATTTACCGCAATAGTCATCATCGCAGCGTTCACAGCAGGCTCCAACCTCATCGTATGGCTGGGCAACCTCATCAATGAGAACGGAATCGGAAACGGTATCTCTATCATACTCTTTGCGGGTATCATCGCAAGAGTTCCCACCGATCTCTTCGGTATGTGGGAGGTAGTCCGCTCCGATGAAAAGCACGCACAGCTCATACCGGCGATCGTCATCCTCATCATCTATGTGATAATGATAGGCTTCATCGTTCTTATGAACGAGGCTGAAAGGCGAATCCCCGTACAGTATGCCAAGAGAGTGGTAGGGCGCAAGCAGTATGGCGGTCAGAGCTCCTACATCCCCATCAAGGTGGCTATGTCAGGCGTTATGCCCATCATCTTTGCAATGGCATTCATGTCCATTCCCCAGACTATTGAGATGTTCGTGCCGGATCCTGCCAAGACAATTGCCCAGGCTGACATGAACTTCGGTCAGAGGTTCTATTCCGGCTTCCTGCATTTCTTCAATTACAGCGGCGGCTGGTATGCGCTTGTGTACTTCGTGCTCATAATCGCATTCAACTACTTCTATGTATCCATGATATACAACCCCATTGAGATCGCCAACAACCTGCGTCAGCAGAACGGAGGCATTCCCGGTATCAGACCCGGCAAGCCCACCAGCGATTTCATACAGAGAGTGCTTTCCAAGATAACCCTCATCGGTGCGGTGATGCTCGGTGTCATAGCCGTGTTCCCCATCATATACAATATGATAAACCCTCAGCTGAGGATATCCATGGCAGGTACTTCAATACTCATTATCGTAAGCGTAGCACTCGAAACTCTGAGGACGATGGAATCCCAGATGGTAATGCGCCATCACAAGGGCTTCCTGGAATGAGAATAAAGCGATGGGACTGCCCTGCGGCAGTCGCCGCCGCTTATCCGTTGAAAGGATAGAATATGAATCTTATACTTTTAGGTGCTCCCGGTGCGGGAAAGGGTACTCAGGCAGAGATAATCAGTGAAAAGCTGGGGATCCCACAGATCTCCACAGGCAACATTCTCAGAGCGGCTGTAAAGGCAGGCACTGAAATGGGTCTTAAAGCAAAGAGCTTTATGGATGCAGGCGGACTTGTTCCCGATGAGGTAGTTATCGGCATCCTCAAGGACAGGATCGCTGAACCCGACTGTGCAAAGGGCTACATCTTAGACGGTTTCCCCAGGACTGTTCCCCAGGCTGAAGCTCTCGATGCAATGGGCATCAACATCGACAAGGTAGTTGAGATAGATGTTCCCGACGAGGTCATCAAGGGCAGACTGGGCGGCAGAAGAGTGTGCGAGGGCTGCGGCGCTTCCTATCACATCGAGTTCAATCCTCCCAAGACAGAGGGCAAGTGCGACAAGTGCGGCGGAAACGTTGTGCTCCGCAAGGATGATGCTCCCGAGACTGTGGCTCACAGACTTGAGGAATATCACGCAAAGACTGCTCCTCTGGCAGATTACTACAGGGGCAAGGGCAAGCTGAAGACAGTTGCCGGTCAGGCAGAGGTCGCTGAGACTTCCGCTCTTGTGCTTGAAGCGATTAATGCGTAAGATAGAAGGCAAAAAATGATCTCTATCAAATCACAGACAGAGCTTGAAAAGCTGGCAGTGGCAGGCAGGCTTTCCGCCAATGCACTTATGTACGGCGGCAGCATGATAAAGGCAGGCATGACCACCTACGAGCTTGACAAGCTGATACATGACTACATCGTCAAGAACGGCGGCACGCCCACATTCTTAGGCTACGGCGGTTTCAAGGGCAGCGCCTGCATCTCCCTCAACGAGAAGGTGATCCACGGGATCCCCTCAAAGCATGAGGTGATAAAGGACGGCGACATAGTTACCATAGATACGGGTGCTACGGTTGACGGCTGGTGCGGCGACAATGCCTATACGTTCCCGGTAGGCAAGGTCAATGAGGAGACTTTAAAGCTCCTTGAAGTAACGAAAGAAGCGTTGCGTATCGGGATAGCACAGGCAGTTCCCGGCAACCGTGTGGGGGACATCTCCCACGCCATTGAGGAATATGTGCGCTCCTTCGGCTACGGTATCGTAAAGGAATACTGCGGTCACGGTGTAGGCAGAACACTTCATGAATCCCCGGAGGTGCCCAACTACGGCGCTGCGGGAAAAGGTCCCAGGCTCATGCCCGGCATGGTCATTGCCATAGAGCCTATGATAAGCCTTAAAGGAGATGCCATAAGGCAGCTTCCCGACGGCTGGGGCGTAGTTTCAAAGAGCGGCGCTCCCACGGCACACTATGAGAACACCATCGCCATTACAAAGGACGGACCTGAGATCCTTACCAAGGCGACCATATGAGGATATGTCTTGAAGAGCCCGGCACGGTGGTAAAAAGCCTTGCAGGGAGAGACAGGGGCAGATTCCTGATGATCGTCAGGAATGAAGGGGCGTTTGTGTGGCTTGCAGACGGCAGGGAGAGGAAGCTGTCCTCCCCGAAAAAGAAAAATGCCGCCCATATAGCTCCCACAAAGACCGTTATCCCCACAGAGGGATTGACAGACAAGGCTCTCAGGGGTCATTTGATGTCATTTGTTGATAAGGAGGGCTGTTAAGCTTGTCAAAAGAAGATGTAATCGAAGTTGAGGGCGTTGTTATAGAGGCTCTCCCCAATGCAAACTTCCAGGTGGAGCTTTCCAACGGGCATAAGATATTGGCTCATGTGTCCGGCAAGCTCCGCATGAACTACATAAGAATAGTTCCCGGTGATAAGGTCAAGATCGAGATGTCCCCCTATGACCTTAGCAAGGGCAGGATCACATGGAGAGCCAGATAAGGCTCTGCTATAGAAGGAGGAATAACAATGAAAGTAAGACCTTCTGTAAAGCCTATGTGCGAAA
>DGXE01000063.1 GCA_002395525.1 Ruminococcus sp. UBA4240 | reverse complement strand
CGCTACCTCCACCTTGGCAAGGTGGCGCTCTACCAGATGAGCTAAATCCGCAAAAACTCGATCTGTATGTCACACCTCCACCTTGGCAAGTGTGACATCACGATAAAATCGTGTACCAGATGAGCTAAATCCGCAATTGGTGCTTCCGGACGGAATCGAACCATCGACACGGGGATTTTCAGTCCCCTGCTCTACCGACTGAGCTACAGAAGCATATGGCGACCCGAATCGGGCTCGAACCGACGACCTCCGCCGTGACAGGGCGGCGTTCTAACCAACTGAACTACCGGGCCAAAACAGTCGGATAAAACGCATTGAATATTTACGGAGTCTTTGTAAAGACTCCGTAAAAAGTGGTGGAAGTTACAGGGCTCGAACCTGTGACCCTCTGCTTGTAAGGCAGATGCTCTCCCAGCTGAGCTAAACTTCCGTTCGTCAACCGACTTGTATATTCTACTACAAACAGCTCTTTTTGTCAAGGGTTTTTTCAAAAAAAATCATGTTTGTATATTATAACAATTACGCTGCCGAATTAAAACAATTATACTATGCACATTATCCAACTCTTGCAAACAGTTTTCTCAGCTGCTCAATGTCAAACCCCGCAGAAATACCCATAGACAGCAGCACAGCCGCCTGCTGCGGAGAAAGAGTATATGCCGGGATATGCTTTGTATCGGTGACGATGCCTCTTGTGCGGGATGATACAACAACAGGTATGCTAAGCCCGTCAAGGGCGGCAAGACAGCCGATGCTCATCTCCCCGGCGCCCGCACCTGCAATGACAAGTCCATCGGAAATACCTGCTGCCATACCTATCATTCGTGGATCGGTAACGACGGAAAAGTAAAGCACATTGACACAAGCACGGTTTTTCAAGGCGGAGAGGTCAAATACAGGCTCCTGAGCCACAGCCGCAAAGGTGTATACTTTGCCGTCGCTTACATATCCGCACATAAGCCCTTCAAAGGGGTCAACGGAGATATTCGACACTTTTTCAAGAGAGCGGCCCGAGAGTATCCTCCCCGCAAACACCGCATACACTCCCGCAAGACATTCCTCACAGGCAGCACAGACAGCATCACGGATGTTTATATCTCCGTCAGCGGAGAGGGATGTCATTGGGCGCATGGCACCTGTAAAGATAACAGGCTTGACAATTCCATGGATCAGAGAAAGATAAAAAGCCGTCTCCTCCATGGTATCAGTGCCGTGAGTGACCACAAAGCCGTCATACATATCCTGAGTGTCAAGAATAACCCTTGCCAGTTGGCACATGAGCTCTAAGGTCATATCGTCTGAGTTTATGGAACAAAGCTCATGGACATCAATATTTACGTCGTCAAGGTGAATATTTGACAGCATATCCTGGGGAGTTCCCCCGCCGGAAATGTATCCTCTTGACATCCCCGGCTGACCTGTTCCTGCAATGGTACCGCCTGTTGTGATAATGAGTATCTTTTTCATAAGCTGACGGCTGCAATGGCTGACTCCATTGCAGCTTTCCAACTCCCGTATAGTTTATAGATCTCTTATATGTATGATGATATCCTCGTATTTGCCGTCTTTGCGGCGATAGCCACGGGGCACTGTCCCCACCTGTTTAAAGCCCAGCTTTTTATAAAGAGACAGCGCAGGGGTATTGGATACACATACCGCATTGAACATAAGTATCTCAAAGCCCTTTTGCTTGCCTTTTTTGATACAGTCCCTGACAAGCGCCTCGCCTATGCCCTGACCCCTTTTAGAGGCATCAACAGCAAAGCTGGCATTGCATATGTGTCCGCATCTGCCCACATTGTTGGGGTGCAGGATATAAAGCCCCACCACATTCCCCAGATCATCCTCGGCTACACCTGTGTAGGTCTGGGTGAAGAAGAACTTGTCCGCTTCATCGGCAGTAAGGGTATCAGTCTGAGGGAATGCGTTCCCCGCCTCAACGATGCTGTTCCAGATACGTGTGGCGGTATACACATCCTCGTGCTTTATTTCACGCAGCAGCATTTGATCACCTTCGTTTTCAATGAGGTATTATCGACAACAATACACCCGCAGCCACGGCAGAGCCTATAACTCCCGCCACGTTCGGACCCATTGCGTGCATGAGAAGGAAGTTTGTGGGATCCTCCTCTGCGCCTACCTTCTGGGACACTCTTGCTGCCATAGGCACAGCAGATACACCGGCAGAGCCTATGAGGGGATTTACCTTGCCCCCTGTCACCAGATACATGAGCTTTGCAAAGAGCACGCCTGATGCTGAGCCTACAGCGAATGCAACAACACCTAAGAGTATCACCTTAAGGAAGGCTACGGAGATTATCTTGCTTGCCACTGTGGTAGCGCCCACAGATATACCAAGGAAAATGGTTATGATGTTCATAAGCTCGTTCTGAGCCGTTTTGCTGAGTCTGTCAACGCAGCCCGATTCCTTGAAGAGATTGCCAAGCATGAGCATACCTACAAGAGGAGCCGCAGAGGGCACCAGCAGTGCGATTATGACGGTAACAGCTATGGGGAATATGATCTTTTCCGTCTTGGAAACGGTGCGAAGCTGTTCCATGCGTACAAGGCGCTCTTTTTTGGTGGTGAGAGCTCTCATTATAGGCGGCTGGATCAGGGGAACCAGAGCCATGTATGTATAGGCCGCCAGTGCTATGGTGCCGACTTCTACCTCATATCCTCCCGCATTTAACAGCTTTGATGATACATAGATTGAGGTAGGACCGTCTGCACCGCCGATAATGGCGATGGAACCTGCTTCATTGGCATTGAAGCCCAGTGCGGCTGCCCCGATGAACGTGAGGAATATCCCCGCCTGTGCGGCAGCTCCCAGCAGAAAGCTCTTGGGATTTGCGATAAGGGGGGCAAAGTCTGTCATACAGCCTATGCCCAAGAATATTAGAGCAGGATATATCTGCAGTTTGACACCGATGTACAGGTAGTCTATCAGGCCGCCCTCGTGGAGTATCCGCCCGAAGTCAAGCTCGGCACCCTCGTCGATGTTCCACAGCTCAGGATGGTACATCTCAGTCAGGGGGAGATTTGTAAGCAGCATACCAAATGCAATGGGCAGCAGAAGAAGAGGCTCAAATCCCTTTTTTATGGCAAGATACATAAACACGAAGGATATGAGTATCATCACTGCATTCTGCCACTGTAAAGCCGCAAGTCCCGAGCTGCGTGCCAGGTCTGCAAGGGTATCCAAAAATATCTGAATCATATGCTCCTCCCCAGATCAAAAGGGTCGTGTATTCTCATGCAGAGCCGCACCTGCCCAGGAACTGCGGGTGTTCTTCTGCCTTATGCTTTTTATGCTGAGCCTTTTGCCGGTGCTTTCACCGATAGCCGCAATGGCTGCCGCTATGACAGCTATTATCTCCTCATCTTCCGACTGCGGTATCACCAGCGGCTCTGAGGGCATCGGTATCACACGGGGGCTGTCCTGCACGGGGTCAGCAGGCTTCTGCTTTTTCCTCATGCCCTTTATCCCCTTGAATACTGCACCCATCACATTCACAGCGATGATAAGCAGTATAAGCCCCAGAAACACGATCACCAGTCCGGAGATAACGACTGCTCCCACATATTCCGGATTCATACACATACTCTCCTTGTCAGCATACTCTTGTACGGCTTTCGTTGACATTGCCGCAATCTTTTGTATTATACCACAACATTTGAAAAGTTTCAAGAGGGATTTTGCCATTAACTTATTAATGATCTTCTGCTTTATAAACGCTATAATAACATATATCCCAAATAAACGTAATATGCCGCCGATTTCAGCAAATGTAAAAATTATATGAATTATCTATTTTTATCAGCATAAAGCAAGGCTCTCCGCACATGGGCTGAGAGCCTTCCAAAATGCAAAAAGAAGGAGTACCCTTGCGGATACTCCCTCGTGATCACCTTACAGCTCGATGAACCAGCCGTCTTCGCCCTTGCCGTCTACGGTGTAATAAGCCTTGTTCTCATCGGCGTTTACATATACGGCAAAGTTCTTGATAGCCTTTCTGGGGTTAGCTGCCTTGAATGCGGCTCTGCACTTTGCAGCGATCTCATCAGCATTTATCTGCTTGCCTGCATATTCAAATACAACAGCATCCTTGGCTGCAGCAGCCTTTTCAGCTGCCTTCTTTACCTTTTCAACGTCAGCCTTGGTCTGCTCAACATCCTTCTTTACAGCCTTCTTAGCCTTGTCAGCTGCGGTCTTAACCTTCTTGGCTGCGGTGTCTACGTTCTTCTTGGCGGCTGTTGCCCTCTTGGTAGCGGGCTTCTTTGCCTTATCTGCTTCAGCAGCAGGAGCAGCAGCTTCCTTAACTTCCTCAGGAGCCTTTGTGGTCTTTACGTCTGCCATAGTAATCCTCCTATTTGGCATAATGCCTTTTATAAAAGATACAGGGTACAGCACCCTTTCAGCTATCATTATAGCGCAATCAAATCTACTTTTCAAGTTTTTTTGAATCAAATCCAAAAAAATTTATAATTTATTCAGTTTTTATACTGTTAATACAGGGTTTTATGTGCTTTTTACCAGTAAAACGGCGGTGTTGTGATGAAGTATGCACAATGTACAGCATAAAAAAGCCGGACAGCATCACTGTGATATAATCCCCTTAGAGTAGACACACGAAAAAACAAAAGCGTGTGAACTCTAAGGGGGTATTATTATGTCAAGAAGACGTATATTATCGGATGAAGAGAGAATAGAAGCAGTACGGAAGTATCTGGAAGAAAAAGGGAGCTGCATAGGGGTCGCCAAGGAATACAGTGTAAGCAAAAGTGCTTTTCAAAGCATGGTAAGACGATACAAAGCAGAGGGGATAGAATCACTCAGGAGAATGTAGTGTTACAATAGATGTGAGACCAAACCTCAAAAAACAATAGAAAAAGTGATCGAAATCTGTTAAAATAGAGTTACCACACCATACCTAACAGAAAGGAAACGATCACTTTATGAAAAGTATAGCACAAAACAAAGAAAAAATCAAGAGGTACCTGCCGCACGAACACGGTATTTGAATGAGTAAACAAATTGTAAACAGTGTGTAATTGCATAACATGTCAGCACATGGTACAATAGAGAAAAGGAGATGTTGTACCATGAAAAAACTCAGTCTAATGGAAGTACTTGAAGGAATAGATGATACACGCAGAGAGAGAAGCGTAATGCATGAGCTTCACGAAGTGCTGATCATAATGCTTTTGGCAGTAATATGCGGTGCTACTTCATATGCAAAGGTAGAAATGTTCGGAAAAAGCAAAATAGATTGGCTGCGGACATTTTTAAAGCTGGAACACGGAATTCCTGATGCGTGTACATTCCGGAATATCATCAAAGAGATCGATACCAAAAAGCTTCATGAGTTATTCTGCACATGGGTAAAGAGCGTAGTAAGTGAATTATACGGTGTTGTTGCAATCGATGGCAAACAGGCGAGGAGAACTAAAGATACATCGAAGCGTCCTCTTCATGTTGTGAGTGCATTTTCAGCGGAATGCGGGCTGATTCTTGGGCAATTATCTTGTGAGGAAAAAAGCAATGAGATAACAGCTATACCAAAACTGTTGGAAATGCTTGAAATTAACGGCTGTATTGTCACCATTGATGCAATGGGTACGCAAACAGAAATAGCCAAAACGATAAAGAATAAGCAGGCTGATTACATCCTTGCACTGAAAGAAAACCAAAAAAGCCTGTATAATGCTGTGAAACTGTATTTGGATGATATTTATTCGGAAAAGAAACTGCTTAATGAAGTGAATTACTGTAAGAACGTAAGCAAGGGTCATGGCAGGATAGAGGTCAGGGAATGCATTATATCAGAAGAGATAGGCTGGCTCACTCAGAAGGATGATTGGCAGGGGCTTAATGGAATCGGAGCAATATATTGTACGATTGAAAAGAACGGAGAGGTCTCTAAACAAAGCCATTATTTTATATATAGCTGCAGGGGCTTGAATGCCGCACAGATTATGAAATACAAGAGAGAGCATTGGAGTATTGAAAATAATCTTCACTGGGTATTGGATATGGCATTCAGAGAGGATGAGAGCAGGGCACGTGCGGATAATTCAGCTGAAAACTTCAATGTTATCAGACACATCGCCTATGATATCCTCAAAAGTGAGAGTTCATT
>DGXE01000044.1:874-10144 GCA_002395525.1 Ruminococcus sp. UBA4240 | reverse complement strand
GTTCTGTTCTGTTCTGTTCTGTTAGGATTGTAGCCCGGTCTGAACATATTGTCAAGCCCTTTCTGTAAACTTGTCATATTATAGCATATTTTCCCACTGCTGTAAAGGCTTTTTGGATAATTTCTACATTTTGCAGTGGTCAAAAGGTTTGAAATTGTAGGATATGTGCATAAGCAGTACAACATTCCTTTTTTGCAGCATCACTATATATACTGTTTTGTATCAAATGCCTGATCAATGGTGCAGAAGGCTTACAGCGCCTGTCTGCCCCTGTGAGGAAATGCCACGGCAGGGTTTTCACCACTGCAAAATGCACAAAATTTTTGCCTACTTTAAGTACAATATCACAAAGTTGTGTATGATACATAAAAATGCTTTGACTTTTTCCAAATTTATGGTAAAATAGTATTAACTGGTCATGATGCGGGCAGTATTTCCCGCCTGGTGATGGCACAGGGCGGTATTCCGCAGGATCCCGTCTGTATGTGCCATACCTTTTGCACCGTATGCGGACCAAAAGACACAAGGGATCGTGGGATCCTGCCTGCGGAGAAACGGAGAGGCTATGTCAAAAATTATTGCAATCACCTCCGGCAAGGGCGGTACAGGTAAGTCGTCCATCTGCTCGGAGTTAGGCTTTTCCCTTGCAAAGCAGGGACTGCGTACACTTATAATCGAACTGGACTTCGGTCTGCGGTGCCTTGATATCATGCTGGGTGTCAAGAACGACGTAAAGTACGACCTGGGCAACGTGCTCAAGGGCGAGATAGACGTCACCAAAGCCACCACACAGGTGAAGATGGCTGAGAACCTGTTCATCGTCTGTGCCCCCGAGGATCCCTTTGCAAAGGTGGATGCAGAGACTATAAAGAGCATATGCAACGAGATGCGCAAGTACTATGAGTACATCATCGTGGATACCTCCGCAGGCACCAACGCCAGCGTATTCGATGTTGTGGAGCAGTCTGACCTTATCCTTATAAACACCACTCCCGACCCTGTGTGCGTGCGTGATGCGAGAACCATGTCCGATGAGTTCTACAAGAGGGGCAACAAGAAACAGCGCCTTATCATCAACAAGGTAAACCCCGACCTGTTCAGGGCTGAGCTTATAACCGACTTTGACGAGATAATCGACACCGTAGGCGTGCAGCTCATAGGTGTCATCCCCGATGACGATGCAGTCATAATCGCCACATCAAGGGGCGAGCCCCTGCCCAACAACTCTCTTGCATTCAAGGCATTTGATGCTATTTCAAAGAGACTTCAGGGCGAGGATGTTCCCCTGAGCTTCAAGGTGCTGCTGTCATAAGGAACAAGGCCTGTGCAGGATCACGGCACGACTGACCATAAGCGAGTAATATGTGAAGGGATGAGATGGAGTTGAATATTGCACTTATAGCCCATGATGCGAAAAAAGAGCTTCTGATACAGTTCTGCATAGCCTACTGCGGGATCCTGTCACGGCACAATCTGTGCGCCACAGGCACCACGGGAAAGGTGGTATCGCAGGCGACGGGGCTTGACATACACCGTTATATGAGCGGCTCACAGGGCGGCGATCAGCAGATAAGCGCCCGTATCTCCTGCAACGAGATAGACCTGCTGCTGTTTTTCAGGGATCCCTTGCGCCCCAAGGCTCATGAGCCAAATGAAATGAATCTTCTGCGCCTTTGCGATGTACACAACATCCCGGTGGCGACAAACATCGCCACGGCGGAGGCTCTTATCCACGCCCTTGAAAGAGGGGATCTGGACTGGAGACAGATCGTCAATCCTGTGGACTGATCGCAATGATGCCGCTGACCGACCCGCAGACTGTGCGCAGTTGCGGAAGGCAGGCGGCTTTTTGCGGTTTAATACGGCAAAGACAGCACAGGCGGACGTAAGCCCGTTGCTATGATGAAAGAGAGAATATATGGAACTTATTGCAACAAGAAACAAGGGGGCAGAGGATATCCTCCCCTCCCAGACCTATATCTGGCAGACAGTTGAGGACATAGCACGCTCCACCGCAGCCACATACGCATTTGAGGAGCTGCGCTTCCCCACATTTGAAAAGACGGAGCTGTTTGAGCGCTCTGTCGGCGAGACCACGGATGTGGTGCAAAAGGAAATGTGGACGGTCATGGGGCGCAAGAGCACCTACACACTTCGTCCCGAGGGAACGGCAGGCGCCATAAGAGCGGTCATACAGAACGGTCTACTCAATGATGCCATGCCCCGCAAGCTGTACTACCTTATCTCCTGCTTCAGGCACGAGAACGTGCAGAAGGGGCGGCTGTGGGAATTCCACCAGTTCGGTGCGGAGATGATAGGCTCAGCCTCCCCCGCTGCCGATGCGGAGGTCATAGATTTCGCCCACACACTGCTTGACAGGCTGGGGCTTGGGGACACAAGGCTGTGCATAAACTCCATCGGCTGCCCCGAATGCCGCAGGAAATACTACGAGGTGCTCAAGGAGTATCTCACCCCCTGCAGGGACAAGCTTTGCGAGACCTGCCAGTCACGCTTTGACAAGAACCCCATGCGCATAATCGACTGCAAGGTGCCCGGGGACAAGGAGCTTGTAAAGGATGCCCCTGTCATAACGGATTACCTGTGCGACGAGTGCAGGGAGCACTTTGAAACAGTCAAATCGCTCCTTGACAATATGGGGCTTGAATACACCGTTGACCCCAAGATAGTAAGAGGGCTTGACTACTACACAAGGACAGTATTCGAGTTTGTAAGTGACTCTATCGGGGCGCAGGGCACCATATGCGGCGGCGGCCGCTATGACAGGCTCATTGATGAACTGTGCGGCACATCCGTTCCTGCACTGGGCTTTGCCATGGGCTTGGAGCGTGTCATCCTCGCCATGAAGGAGGCGAGCTTTGACTTCGGTGAAAAGCCCTGCACCGACATATATATCGGCTCTATGGGGGATGCGGGACAGCAGCTTGCCATGAAGCTGGCAAAGGCTGTCCGTGAGGACGGGTACCGTGCGGAGTGCGATATGTGCGCCCGCAGCGTGAAGGCACAACTCAAATACGCCGACAAGACAGGGGCAAAATACTGCCTTATCATCGGAGACAACGAGGTAGAGAGCAAGACAGGCTCTCTCAAGAACCTGCGCACAGGGTCACAGACACAGATAGCCCTTGATGACACCTTTGCAGACTCCTTCCTCTCCGTGGAAATGGCTGATTCAATAGCCTTTGAGGAGGAGCTGTAAGCCGTTCTCCGTCTGCTCGTCTATCCCCCTAATCCCTGTCCGCTTGAGAGGTGATCATCCTTGACCGAGCTGGTCGTTATAACAGAATACGGGCACAGAGTATGTACCTTCACCTCAACTATCCTGCAGGAGGAGGGGGCAGGACTGAATGTGCCCGAGAGCACGGTAAGGCTCTCCCGTATGTACTTTGACACGAAGGTGGACTACTCCGGAGTGGCAAGGATAGAGCTGACACAGGCGCTTACCGGGGATATACTGAGTGCACCCCGGACAGAGGCGTTCTGCCTTATTGCCGTTGCTTTGATGAAGGGCGGTGCCTGGGACAAGCTGACCTTCACCACACAGCTGAGCTTTATGCCCTATCTCCACGCAAAGACAGCCGCAGTTATGGTGAGGATAAAGCGGATGGAAAAGCTGAGGAGCTTTCTCAAGCACTGCCGCATATGCACGGAGATGTCAAAGCGAGGGGTGTACTCCCGTGAGGATGCGGCGGCTGAGATACTGGAGCAGATGCCCTCAAAGGCAATAGTACAGGCGGAGTACCACAACTTCCCGGAGCTCATAAACGCCCTTGCCATGCTGGAGGAATACACCAGGGGCATAGCGGATCCCACTCTGGGGCGGATGATAAGAGACTACATAGGGGAAAGGTAATGCATTTTTTCTTTGAAACACTGCCCGTAATAGGGTACAGCCCCTATCAGCTGTGCATCATGTTCGTGTTCTGGGGGTTCATCGGCTGGATAGTGGATGTGCTGGGTGTAGCTCTTGAGGACGGACGGTACTCCAACAGAGGCTTTTTAAGTATGCCCGTATGCCCTATCTACGGCTTCGGGGTGATAATAGTCACTGTGGTGCTGCGCCCTGTGTTTGACCGTCCCCTGCTGCTGTTTGCCCTGTCCCTTGTAATATGCACCGCCCTTGAATACCTGGTGGGAGTCCTGCTAAAGCTCATATTCCACAATGTATGGTGGGACTATACACACATACGCTTTAACTTCCAGGGGCTCATATGCCTGCGCAGCAGCCTTTTCTGGGGGTTCGGGTGTGTGCTGGTGGAAAAGGTGATGCAGCCCGGGCTTGAAAGGCTTATGGAGATAATACCCGTGTGGGCCGGAGTGACGTTTATCTGCATTATGGCGGTACTTATCATAATAGATACGGCAAACTCCGTAGCTGCCGCTATAAAGCTGGATCTGCGGCTGAAGGAGATATCCGAGATATCCCGTCTAATGTATGACAGCTCACAGGTCATAGGCAAAACAGTCGCCGATTCGGTGCTAAGTGTCAGGGGCAAGGGCTATGATGCCGCTGCCGCCATCGGCGAAAAGACCACAGAAACATACGAAAGGATAAGAAACCGCTACGATGCGCTCATTGCATTCAGCGATTCAAATATGATAAGGCTTATAAAGGCCTTTCCTCATATGCGCTCCTTCAAATATCCCGCCGCTCTGGAGGCTGTGAGAGAGCATATCCTCCGCACTTCCGGCGGCAGCGAGGAGAAAAGTGAGCCCGGTGAGGACAATGAATAATACAGGTTTTACACCTGATTGGAAAGGAACATATCAATGGACAGTATGAAAGGATTAAAGCGCACCTGCTACTGCGGAGAGGTCACCGAAGCAGGAAGGACCGTTACCGTAGGGGGCTTTGCCTCCCGCATACGCAACAAGGGCGGCATAATCTTCATCGACCTGAGAGACCGCACAGGGCTTTTGCAGCTCGTATTCGACGAGAATACGGACACAGCGGTGTTTGAAAAGGCAAAGAGCGTGCGCTCGGAATATGTGCTCATGGCACAGGGCAATGTACGTGAGAGGGAAAGCAAGAACCCTGATATGAAGACAGGCAGCGTTGAGGTTTTCGTGACAGATCTGCGGGTGCTTTCAAAGGCACAGACCACGCCCTTTGAGATAGTGGACGATCTGAACACCAACGAGGAGCTTCGCCTTAAATACCGCTATCTGGATCTGCGCCGCACTCCCCTAATGAAGAATATCCTCACCCGACATGAGATAGCCCGCATCACCCGTGAGTACTTCTACGAGAACGGCTTTATCGAGATAGAGACCCCCATGATGATGAAATCCACTCCGGAGGGGGCAAGAGACTACCTTGTTCCCTCAAGAGTGCATCCCGGCAGCTTCTATGCACTGCCCCAGTCCCCCCAGATATACAAGCAGCTGCTGATGATATCCGGCTATGACAGATACATTCAGCTTGCAAGGTGCTTCAGGGACGAGGATCTCCGTGCGGACAGACAGCCGGAGTTCACCCAGATAGACCTGGAGATGTCCTTTGTGGAGCCCGAGGATATACAGGGCTGTGTTGAGGGCTTCATCGCAAAGCTCTTTAAAGAGGTGCTGGGGAAGGACATCCCCCTGCCCCTGCCAAGGCTCACATTTGCGGATGCAATGGCACGCTACGGCTCCGACAAGCCCGATACGCGCTTCGGCATGGAGATAACCAACATCAGCTGTGCCGTAAAGGATATCGACTTCGTTGTATTCTCCGAGGCACTTTCAAACGGCGGAAGTGTCCGTGCCATCAATGTAAAGGGCGGAGCTGCCGTATACACCCGCAAGGAGATAGACAAGCTCATAGAGCACGCAAAGGGCATAGGTGCAAAGGGTCTTGCCTACATCAGATACGCCGACGAGCCCAACTGCTCCTTCAAGAAATTCCTTGCAGACGGTCAGCTTGAAGCAGTAATGCAGGCAACCGACTGTGAAAAGGGCGACCTTGTCCTCATCTGTGCGGATAAGAACAAGACGGTGCTCTCCGTACTGGGTGCCCTGAGACTTATATGCGGCAAGCGCCTTGGGGCAATTCCCGAGGATAAGTTCAACTTCCTGTGGATAACGGAGATGCCCTTCTTCGAGCAGGATGAGGAAACAGGAGAATGGGTGGCTGCCCATCATCCCTTCACCATGCCTATGGAGGAATGCCTTGACAGCCTTGACAGCGACCCCGCAAGCGTGCGTGCAAAGGCATGGGATCTGGTGCTCAACGGCACGGAGCTTTCAAGCGGCTCCATGAGAATAACCGACCCTGCCCTCCAGCAGAGGATGTTCGAGGCTCTGGGCATGACCGATGAGGAGATACAGGCAAAATTCGGCTTCCTGGTGGATGCCTACCGCTATGCGGCACCTCCCCACGGGGGCATGGGCATAGGCCTTGACCGCCTTGCCATGATAATATGCGGTGCAGACAGCCTGCGTGATGTAACTGCGTTCCCCAAGGTTCAGAATGCAAGCGAGCTCATGAGCGAATGTCCCTCCCCCGTCGACACCGCAAGCCTTGAAATACTGGGGATCAAGATCAAGGAGTGACGCTGCCGGCAGCGGGCCGGAAGGGACTTTATAAACCATAACAAGGAGGAACAAATAATGATGAAGGACACAAGGAAAGTAGTTCTCATAGGTACAGGCATGGTGGGCATGAGCTTTGCCTATGCCGCTGTGAACCAGGGCGTGTGCGATGTGCTGTGCCTTTGCGACCTGAACACAAAGCGTGCCGAGGGTGAGGCCATGGACCTTAACCACGGCGTACCCTTTGCAAAGAGCAATATGAAGATATACGCCGGGAATTACAGCGACTGCAAGGATGCCGACATAGTAGTCATTGCCGCAGGCGTTGCCCAGAAGGAGGGCGAGACCCGCCTTGACCTGCTGCAGAGGAATGTGGAGGTGTTCCGCTCCATCATCACCCCTGTGGTGAAGTCCGGCTTTGACGGCATATTCCTGGTAGCAACAAACCCTGTTGACATAATGACCAGAGTCACCTACGAGCTGTCCCGCTTCGGGGCATCCAAGGTAATAGGCTCCGGCACCACCCTTGACACTGCAAGGCTCCGCTATATGCTGGGCGACTACTTCACCGTGGATCCCAAGAACGTTCACGCATATGTCATAGGCGAGCACGGCGACTCGGAATTTGTGCCCCTTTCACAGGCGCTTGTAGCAACAAAGCCCGTATCCGCCATAATCGAACAGAACCCCACCATGTACAAGCTGGAGGACATGGAGAAGATAGAAAACGAAGTGCGCACAGCAGCCTACAAGATCATCGAGGCAAAGCGTGCCACCTACTACGGCATAGGCATGGCTCTCACACGTATAGTAAAGGCCATACTCAACGACGAGAACAGCGTTCTCACCTGCTCTGCAAAGCTGTCGGGAGAATATGACGCATCCGATGTGTTCATCGGCGTGCCCTCCGTTATCGGCAGGAACGGTATCAAGGAGGTATTTGAGCTTGATCTTACCGCCGATGAGATGGAAAAGTTCGGCAAGTCCGTTGCCATACTCAAGGACAGCTTCAGCGGATTAAAGCTGTGATCTTCTCTTTTGTGAGGTGGGGGCCATGATAGCGGCATTACCCTTTGTGATAGCATTTGCACTGGATCTCATCATCGGGAGTCCTTCGGAAATTGATCTGTTTGCCCTTATCGGCAGACTTCTGCCAAAGCTTTACGCAAGGCTTGCGGAAAAGAAGACCCCCGACAGAGCCATGTCGTCCCTTGTGACTATTGTCATGCTCTCGGCTTTTTTAGCACCCCTTCTCATAGTGGGTGTGGGGTACTTGATTTTCCCTGCCATAGGTGCCATACTTGAGGGCATACTGCTGTACTTTGCCATTGATGCCAAAAAGCTCTTTGATGACTGCATGGTGCTCTACGGCTACCTAAAGGACGGCTACTACAACGAGGCAAGAGACAGGCTGTCAATGATGACACCCCGTGATACCTATGCCCTTGACCCGGAGGGGGTAGATGCCGCCGCTGTGGAGACTGCGGCGGACAAGACCGAGACAGACGTGCTCCACCCCCTTTTCTGGATGTGCATAGGCGGTGCTCCTCTTGCATTCTCCTACAAGTGCGCCGCCCTGCTGGATGACATGATGAAGAAGGAGGGGAAGGAGTTTTCCCTCTACCGCACTCTTGACAGCATACCGGGCTTTATGAGAGCCTTCGTCATCCCCGCAGCCGCACTGGTAAAGTGCGACCCCAAGGGGGCAGGTGCCATACTGAAAAGGGACGGGAAGAAAAATCCCGGCTACCGCACAGGCATACTGGCGGCGTTCTCCGGGGCACTTGGTGTACAGACAGGCGGCGACATCAGCGTGGGCGGTGTGGTCACACACCGTGAACGCATCGGTGACGCAGCCATGGAGATAGACGGGGAGGATATGAAGCGCTCCGGGCTCCTTATGTACGCAACTGCGGGCATAGCCCTTGTGGCTGCCTTTGCCGTAAGGGCGCTGGCAGGTACTCTGCTTGGCATCATTTTGCCGTAAGGCGTGCCGTTTATGTAATTTCAACATATATTTGAGAAACCGCCCCCATAATTTCGTGACGGCTTTTCAAAGCCCGATAAATCAGATATCATTCCCCGGATATGCTTTAATTACGGCATTTGCGGGGAATGAATTTTTTGCCTTAAACACTTGCAAAACAGATCTTCATGTGATATAATAAATCAGTATGTGTAAAAATAGCAAGGAGGATCATTATGCCAAAGAGAACAGATATTCACAAGGTACTCATAATAGGATCCGGTCCTATCATCATCGGACAGGCGTGCGAGTTCGACTATTCGGGCACACAGGCCTGCAAGGCTCTGCGTGAGGCAGGCTATGAGATAGTGCTTGTGAACTCCAACCCCGCAACCATCATGACAGACCCTGAGATGGCAGACATAACCTACATCGAGCCTCTCAACCTGAAAAGCCTTGAAAAGATAATCGAAAAGGAGCGCCCCGATGCCCTGCTCCCCAACCTGGGCGGACAGTCAGGTCTTAATCTGTGCGCAGAGCTCAATCAGGCAGGTGTGCTGGACAAGTACAATGTTCAGGTCATAGGCGTACAGGTGGATGCCATCGAGCGTGGTGAGGACCGCATCGAGTTCAAGAACACCATGAACACCCTGGGCATTGAAATGGCACGCAGCGAGGTAGCCTATTCAGTGGATGAGGCTCTCTCCATCGCAGACAAGCTGGGCTATCCCGTTGTTCTCCGTCCCGCATATACCATGGGCGGCGCCGGCGGC
>DGXE01000044.1:0-806 GCA_002395525.1 Ruminococcus sp. UBA4240 | reverse complement strand
GCCGGCGGCGGCCTTGTATACAACAAGGAGGAGCTGAAGACTGTCTGCGCCCGTGGCTTACAGGCAAGCCTTGTGGGTCAGGTACTGGTGGAGGAATCCATTCTGGGCTGGGAAGAGCTGGAGCTTGAGGTAGTCCGTGACAGCCTTGGCAATATGATCACCGTATGCTTTATAGAGAATGTTGACCCCATGGGTGTACACACCGGTGACTCCTTCTGCACCGCTCCCATGCTCACCATATCCGAGGACGTGCAGAAGCGCCTTCAGGAGCAGGCTTACAGGATAGTTGACTCCATTCAGGTAATAGGCGGGACCAATGTCCAGTTTGCCCACGACCCCAAGACAGACAGGATAATCGTTATTGAGATAAACCCCAGAACATCACGTTCCTCCGCACTGGCTTCCAAGGCAACAGGCTTCCCCATTGCACTGGTTTCCGCAAAGCTGGCGGCAGGCTACAATCTTTCCGACCTTCCCTGCGGCAAGTACGGCACTCTTGACAAGTACAAGCCCGGCGGAGATTATGTGGTAGTCAAGTTTGCACGCTGGGCATTCGAGAAATTCAAGGGCGTTGAGGACAAGCTGGGCACACAGATGCGTGCCGTGGGCGAAGTCATGAGCATAGGCAAGAACTACAAGGAAGCATTCCAGAAGGCTGTGCGCTCTCTTGAAAAGAACAGATACGGCTTAGGCCATGTAAAGGGCTTTGATGCTCTTTCAAATGAAGAGCTTCTGCAGATGCTCATCACCCCTTCCAGCGAGCGCCACTTCATCATGTATGAGGCACTGCGCAAGGGTGCAACCGT
>DGXE01000043.1 GCA_002395525.1 Ruminococcus sp. UBA4240 | reverse complement strand
CTTTGTGTCAGGGTCGTTGTTTACAAGCTTTGCCACCTCGTTGATGTACTTGATTATGCCCTTTGCCCTGCGGTATGCGGGAGCAGCCTTTGCACCGAAGATGAACACGGTGGGCTGCAGGTCGGGGAGCTTGTGCTCCTTGACCTTGAAGTACAGGTCAACTATGGAGAAGGCGTTGAGCAGCTGGCGCTTGTATTCATGCAGACGCTTTACCTGCACGTCAAATGCCCAGTCGGGGTTTATCTCTATGCCCTCGTGCTCCTTGATGTATGCCGCAAGCTGCACCTTCTTCTGGTGCTTGATGTCGTTGAAGCGCTTTATCACAGCAGGGTCGTCCACGAACTTCTTCAGCTCCTGCAGGCGGTCAAGGTCACACTGCCAGCCGTCCCCTATTTTTTCGGTGATAAGGGCTGAAAGCTCCGGGTCGCACAGCCCCAGCCAGCGGCGGGGAGTTATGCCGTTTGTCTTGTTCTGGAAGCGCTCCGGGAACAGCTCGTACCAGTCGTGGAGCACATCGTCCTGGAGTATGCGGGTGTGCAGTGCGGCAACGCCGTTTGTGTGGGAGGTGCCGAACACCGCCATCCTTGCCATGTGTATCACGGAGCCGTCGATTATTGCCATGCCCTTTGCCTTGTTTTCGTCAACGCCTCTTTCACGGAGGGTCTTTGCCAGCTTTGCATCAATGAGCTTTATTATCTCGTATACAGTGGGGAGAACGGACTTGAACAGGTCTATGCCCCACTTTTCAAGTGCCTCACCCATAACGGTGTGGTTGGTGTAGTGGAAGGTCTGCTGTGCAATGGCAAAGGCATCCTCGAAGCCCATGCCCTCTCCGAACATGAGTATCCTTATGAGCTCGGGGATAGCCACTGTGGGGTGGGTGTCGTTGAGCTGCACCGCATAGCTCTCGGCAAAGTGGGAGAAATCATCGCCGTACTTTGCCTTGTAGCGCCTTACTATGTCCTGAACGGAGGCGGAAACGAAGAAGTACTGCTGCTTCAGGCGCAGTCTGCGTCCCTTCTCCGTGTTGTCGTTGGGGTAGAGCACATCGTTGATTGCATCCGCATCTATATCCGACTGCCATGCTCCCTCATAGTCCTGATCGTCAAACTTTTTGAAATCAAAGCCGGAAAGGCTCTCTGCCTGCCACAGCCTGAGGGTGTTTATGGCCTTTCTCTCATAGCCTATGATGGGCGTATCGTAGGGCACAGCCTTTACAGCCTGTCCTGCAAATTCAACTATGAGGGCATCCTTTTCGGCACGCACGCTCCATGCATCGCCGTATTCCAGCCAGGGATCAGCCTTCTCGCACTGGAAGCCGTTTTCGATGGTCTGCTTGAAAAGGCCGTACTTGTAGCGTATGCCGTAGCCGTTGAGGGGTATGTCGCAGGAGGCTGCGGAATCGAGGAAGCAGGCTGCAAGCCGCCCCAGACCGCCGTTGCCCAGGGATGCATCCTCTATCTCCTCAAGGCAGCTGATATCTATGCCTGCATCGGCAAATATCTCCTTTGCAGTGTCAAGGAGACCTGCGCAGTACAGGTTGTTGTAGACTGCACGCCCCATGAGGAATTCCATGGAAAGGTAGTAGGCACGCCTTTTGGAGTTGTGCCTCTCCTCACATTCGTTCCAGCCGGGGATAATATCGGTCATGACAGCTCTTGCCACAGCATTGTGCAGGGCACGGGGAGATGCGGAGCTGATATCGCATCTTGCGTCGGTGAGAAGGTTTTCGTTTATCTTTGTCAGAAATTCCTGCTTGTTCAATATTATCATTCCTTTTCCTTAGGGTGGGCAGACAGCCTGTCTGCTATTCTGGAGATACCGGGGATCTGCCGCCGGTACATATATGTACATTCTACCACAATTAAAGAGAAAAATCAACTTTTTTTGCACTCATATGTTAAATGTAACAATAATGAGCCAAAACTTTTGGCGGTATTGACAGGTGGTGGCTGAGGAAAAGAAACTGACGGGGCGGGGCTGATATTTGTATAATATAGCTATCAAAAAGCATTTGCCCGGTCATAAGTGTGTACAAATGACAAAAATAAATGACAATTTGATTAAAACACTTTATTTAGCATAAAATGTGTGATATGATACATACACGGGGGAACCCCGAAAAAGACAAGAACAAACAAATGGATAAGACCCGAAAGAGAGGATCGATATGAAAAGGAAAACCAGACAGTTGCTCTGTGCACTGACTGCGGCTGCCCTTATGACAGGCACAGCGGCCGCCTTCACAGGCTGCAAGGGCAAGGACACCGGCACATCGACTAACACCACAGCACAGGACAACACAGAGATGGCAAAGCTTGCCGCCTACAAGGCAACGGATGTGGCAATCCCCGAGGGCGTAGGCTCCATCACAGGCAATGTGCTCTACTCCAACGACACATACTACGCCATGTTCTTTGACTACAAGGATTCCACCGATGATGCAGGCAACTACACCTCCAACACCGTGGCAAAGCTCATCGGCTTTGATGTGGCAGGCACGGTGAAGTTTGAGTACACCGTGGCTGATTCCTCCGCTGACTCAGACGGCACAAACTCCCCCAACTACTCACTGGTAAGCAATGTGATAGCCTTCAATCCCGATGGCAACATTGAATTCAGATTCAACACCACCACCTACGATGAGGACTACAACGAGACCACCCAGACCAGACTCATTGCAGTTGACACCTCCGGCAACGTGGTAAAGGACGAGGCTGCAACTCCCTTCGTCACCAGTGAAGAGGAATCTTCCGGCAGCTACTTCGGCGGCATGGTGGTTTCCCCCGACGGCAACACCTATGTGCTTATAAACGGCGCCGATGTCATCCGTGCCTTCGGTCCCGACGGCAAAAAGCTCTACGATACTGAGAAGATATCTTTAGGTTCAAACGGCTACATTAACTCCATCTTCCTCAACAATGCGGGCAAACCCTGCATCTCCATCAACGAATGGAGCATGGAGAACTCCACCGCATACTTCCTTGAGCTCAACACCGACACCCACGCCTTCGGCGAGAAGCACACCATAAATGCAGGCTCCTCCTGGTCCATATTCCCGGGCTCCGGCGATTACTACTGCTACCTCAGGGGCGACGCAGGCCTTTCAGGTGTCAGGGCGGACAACTTTGAGGTGGAGGTAGTGCTCAACCTTATGAGCATCGGTATCTCCGGCACCGATGTAAGCTCCGTGAACATGGTGGACGATGAGACTATCGTCATCACAAACTACACCTACGACGGCGCAGCGCCCATCAACCTCATCAAGAAGGTGGATCCCTCCGAGCTGCCCGAAAAGACATACATCTCTCTCGGCTGCTTCTCCCTTGACTACTCCATCCGCGGGAAGATAGCCGACTTCAACAAGCAGAGCGACAAGTACAACATTGTGGTGAACAGCTACTCCGACACCAACAATGTTGACGACAATGCCGCTGCTCTCACCAAGTTCTCCAACGAGCTCATTGCGGGCAACATCCCCGACATAATCGCCCTTGACCCCACAATGCCCTTTGACTCCTATGTGCAGAAGGGGCTCTTTACGGACATATATCCCCTTATGGAGGCAGACGGTGAGATAAAGAAGACAGACCTCCAGACAAGCGTGCTCGATGCCCTTGATACCAACGGCAAGCTGTACAGGATAACCCCCAGCTTCAATCTGGTATCCATGGCAGGCAGGGTCAGCACCATCGGCGACGTAAAGAGCATCACCATGACCGAGGCACAGTCCTACGGCAAGGATCTGATAACCGCTACCACCACCCGTTCAGATTTCATGGATATGGGGATGTTCTTCTCTGATTTCGTGGATTACGAGGCAGGCACCTGCGACTTTGACAACGACGCATTCAAGCAGCTGCTCACCGCAGCCAAGGATTATCCTGAGACCATAGACTATGATACCCTCTATCAGGATACCCCCAACTACTATGAGGACTATCAGGAGCGCCTCAGAAGCGGCGATATCCTCTTCATGATGGCCAGCTTGGGCGGCTACACCGAGTACAGATACCTTTCACAGGCAGAACTGGGTGATAAGATTGCATTTGTGAACTTCCCCACAGACAAGCCAAGAGGCAGAGCTCTTGCATACACCAACTCACAGCTTGCCATCTCCGACAAGTCCGCCAACAAGGAGGGTGCATGGCAGTTCATCAAGTACCTTCTCAACAACACCCTTGAAAAGTACGAGCTCAGCTACTGGGATGAAAAGGGCGTAGAGCACAAGACAGGCGACTTCCGCTACTACAACACAGGCTTCCCCCTGCTCCTCTCACAGCGCCAGGTGCTTGTAGACCAGGCTCTTGCAGGCAATTACAGCTACAACGAGAAGGGCGAGAAGGAATTCGGCCAGGATTCCTATACCATAGGCTCCAACGAGTACAAGTACGAGGATCTGACACAGGCAGACATTGACAATGTAAACGGCGCAATTGACGACATCTTCGGCATCTACCAGTCCGATGAGAACATCACTAAGATCGTCAACGAAGAGGCATCCGCATTCTATTCAGGCACAAAGACCATAGATGAGACAGCACAGATAGTACAGTCCAGAGCATCTATGTACATGAGCGAGCAGTATTGATAAAAGGAGGATCACGTCATGTATACTTTCTTTGAAGCAGCAGCAGACAGCGGCGATGCAGGAGGCAGCATAATCGGAGGCATTATTTCCGTTGCTCTTACCGTGCTTGGCATCATTGCCATGTGGAATATCTTCACCAAGGCTGGAGAAGCCGGATGGAAGAGCCTTATACCCATCCTCAATACCTACACTATGTTTAAGATAGTCTACGGCAACGGCTGGAAGTTCCTTCTCCTGCTGGTACCGATTTTGGGCGAGATACTCGCCATTGTGTACCTTGTAAGACTGGGACAGGCCTTCGGCAAGGGAGTAGGCTTCATACTGGGACTTATATTTCTTGCACCCATATTCATTATTTTGCTGGGCTTCGGCAAGGATCAGTACCAGGGCCCCATGACCGACAAGTTCATTTGACAGCAAAGCGCAAAAAAGCAGTCTGTACGGTTTGTGCAGGCTGCTTTTGTTGTGACATGAAAAAGGCGCACCTACAGCACGCCAACAATAATATTCTATCACAATCAGGGAAAAAGGTCAATAGTTGGGTTCACCAAAAAATTTGCACAAATTCTGTGGATTATTGAGGGGCAAAACCTATTGACAATGCACAAGGAATGTGGTATTATACTTACAGGAACAGAGAAACGGGGATCATCAGAAATGTCAGATCCGCCGGTGTTCCGAATACTTCACAAGGAGGCGTGTCCCATGGCAGAATTTGTTGAGCAGCAGTCTTTGACCTTCTGCTGCGGCCTGTGTCCTTCGGAGTGTCGGAGAGTTTAAAGGAAGTATACGCCGTGATCAGACGGGTATCCACTCTCATATTAGTAAGACGTTGACCGATAGTTTCACCGCCGCAGGAGTTTTGGCAAGCAGGGGATGTGTACCGACAGCCAGATTTCTACGGTATTTTTGTATCCCGGCGGAGTTTTTGAGATCAGAAGGCATACCGCTGCTGCAGCCGCATCTAAACGGAATAGCTTGCGGCATGAGCGGTTTTGATACACCCTTATGAGAAGGGATGGATGCTTTATGAAAGGACTATTCAGAAGAGCACCTTAAAGTGAAGGGAGTGAGTCCGACTTACTGACAGGTTTGGCTGCATCAATGGCTGAAAGGCCGCAGCAGGGAGTTCTCTTTCAAAGGAGAGATGTACTATGAGATACAGAGGTTTTCACGATCTGGATCGCAGTTAAGGCGGGGCATCCGAGGGGTGCTGCGCCGCATATAGATGAAAAGGCGGGACTGTATTCCCGCCTTTTTTAGGTGTTAGAGGTGAGAGATTAGAGGTTAGAAAAGCAGACAGAGAGTTGATCGTTCCCACCCTTTTTCCTTGCAAAAGCAGCACTTTTGCATAGGTGAAAAAGTCATCATCAATTTGTCTAACCCCTTAGAAGCATGAGGCAAGATATGCAGACAGAGAGCTGATTGTTCCCACCCTCTTTCCTTGCAAAAGAAAACGCTTATGCATAGGTGAAAAAAGCCATCTTCAGTTTGTCTATCCCCCTGGCAGCCTAAGCCATAGCAAACTAAAAAGCAGACAGAGGAGCAACAGCTTTGCTCCTCTGTTTTTTGTAATGTTCACTTTTGTCGGAAGAAGACAGACAAGGAAGATAACAGCAAGCTGCTCATCATCCAACTCACTTTTACAATGCAAAGCAATACAAGCAAAGCGGGCACAGAGGAAAGCAGGCAGCCACTTCTCCGTCACTAACCTATTCACTATCAGCTATCAGCTATAAAGGTGCAGCGGGCAAAGGGGAAAGTCATGCCGTCCGGTGCCCGTCAGAACGTTTCATTCTTCATTCTACATTATTTCTTGCGGACAGGTAGTCTATGATGATGTCCGCAGCATGCTCAAAGGTCATCTTGTGCGGGGACAGACATACCTCGTATGCGTCCGCCGCCCCCCACTTAGTGTCCGCATGGTAGTTGTGATAGGAGGCTCGTGCCTTGTCGATGCGGTTCATCTTGGCAAGGGCTTCCTTCTCGGAGATGCCGTCCCATTCGCAGGTGTTCTTCACCCGCCAGTCAAGGGGACCTGTAATGAAAAAGCTGGCAACATCGTATTCGTCCTTCAGGATGTAGTCCGCACAGCGCCCCACTATGACACATTCCCCGCCGGCAGCAGCACTCCTCACCGCATTTATCTGTGCCTCGTATGCCATGAGCTCCACAGGCTTGCCCCCGAAGAAGGCGCCGTTCTGAGCGTTGAGCACAAGAGAGTACAGCAGGGAGGATGTGGGGGTCTGCTCGAAATTCTCCATGAATTCATCGCACAGACCACTCTCCTTGGCGGCTCTGGTGATGATCTCCTTATCAAAAAAGGGCAGACCCAGCTTTTCAGCCACCAGCCTCCCTATGCGCCTGCCGCCGCTGCCGTATCTCCTGCCTATGGTTATTATCCTTTGTGACATATGTCCCTCGCCCCTTTGGGTATCAGTTTAAAAAAAGCTGCATCGGATCTCCGACACAGCCATTCGTCGGTTACAGCAACCAACATTACTATTCTATCACAAACTAAGGTTTTGGTCAATGCATAAAATCCACAAAAATTTTGCACAAAGACTGTATAGGATTTCGGGTGCAAAACTATTGACAATTCACAAGGAATGTGGTATCATATAATCACAGCAAAGGACAGAGCTTAGGGGAGCAAAGAGGATCATCGGCACGGGGCTGATGGTGGTTCCCCGGATATCTTACCAACTTACGAAAGGAGTGAGTCCAATGGCAGTATGTGTTCAGTCAAGAGAGTTCCATTGCGGCTCAGTCTTACGGTGACGATCAGAGGAGTTTAAAGGAAGCGTGCTGCGGCACCCACTCCACATTATGAAACGATTTGTTTTGACCGTTAAAAGGCATGAGACCGCAGGGCACTTGAAGTGTTCGGGCGGTATTTTTGTACCCACCGGTTCTCTCTGGTAAGTAGGTTCAAGTCTTTCACTGTTAAGCTCGAAAGGGTGATCACTATGAAAGGGATAAGGTATCTGAAAGAATTCTGACAGGAATGGGGTGAGTCCGAAGAGAAATTAAGTTTACCGCAAAGTGCTGAAAAGCGGCGGCAGGTAGTGTGAATGACATCGAACGGGCCGACGATGTGTCGATGGCATGAGTTTTTAAGAGAAGGAATGATTTCATATGTGGACAAGGTATCATCTTCTGATCATTTGAACAGTAAAGTCCGGAGGTGAGTCCCAAAATGACCTGAGTCAGAGATCCCCGTCCGAATGTGAGTAGGATGTTTCAAGGGGATGGACTAACAGCGTGAATGCGGTTCCCGCACACGGTTCCTATGCAGATCATTGCAGGAGGTATACTATGAAGTCAAGAGGTTTTCACGATCTGAATATTCGGTAAAGCCGATGGGATCGGTGTTAGGCAATTCTATGAAGTGAGGTACAGTCCCATGAGATGAGCAGGTTTCTTCGCAGATGACTAAAATAAGTGAGGTATGGTCCGATGGAATGACCGGTTTGTTTTAAGGCATCATGAATAAGCGAGGTACAGTCCCATGAGATGAATGGTTTTTTCAAGACAGTAAAAAACGTGAGGTATGGTCCGATGGGCAGTTTGTGATACGTTTAAAGCGTTTAGTTTTGGCTGATGTTTAGTTTTGTCGCTGTAATGCGTTTATATAGAACGAATACATATCCGGAGGTAAACTACAGCTACTACTTTGCTACTTTTAAGGTTTGAATAATGAAGGGAGTGAGACCACCTTAATATGTCAGATTTAATTTCAGAGGTATGAAGTGCCGATCATGTTTATGGTCGGCACTTGTTTTGTCTATATTGCAAGCTCTACGGTGAAGGTGGTGGTGCCCTCCTCCGAGGCAGCCTGTATCTCCCCGCCGTGGTTCTCCGCAATGGCCTTTGCAATGGCAAGCCCCAGACCGAAGCCGCCTGTTTCGCTGCTGCGGGAGGCGTCTGTGCGGTAGTAGCGGTCAAATATGCGCTCTAAGTCCACAGGGGATATGGTGCCCTCATTGGCAACAGAGAAGTATGCCTTGTTCCCACGGCGGTGCAGGGATACGGCTATCTCTCCCCCGTCGGAATGGGAAATGGCGTTGTCAACAAGGATATTGAGCATACGGCATATGCTCTCCCTGTTGCCCTTTATGCGTATGCCCTCCTCTACGTCCTCGTTTATGGTGCGCCCTCTTTCAAATGCCAGGGCATCCATGGAAAGGCACACTCCCTGCACCTCATGGGACAGGTCAAATTCCGTCTTAACATAGTTTTCCGAATACTCCTCACGGGAGAGATACAGCATCTCCCCGATAAGGCCGGACATCTTTTTTGTCTCATCCCTTATTATGCCGAACCACTGCTTCTGCTCGTCTATGGTCTTCTGCGGGTCGGAGGTCAGCACGTCAAGGTTTGCGGATATGACCGCAAGAGGGGTTTTCAGCTCGTGGGAGGCATTGGAGAAGAACACGCTCTGCCTTGTCCACGCATCCTCTATGGGGATGGCTACCCACTTTGCCAGAAGTACCGACAGCACAAAGAACACGATGAGGGTGAGGAAGAATATGGCAGCAAGTATGCCCGCAAGCCTCCTCATGGTGCTTATCTCGTCGGTGCAGTCGATAAGGGCTATGGCTTTTTTCTCACGGCTCAGCTTGTAGCGGTACTGGGTGTCCCCTGCTGTTATGGTGCCGTCTGTATCTCCCTTTGCAAGTATCTGCTCTGCGGCGTAGAAAAGCAGCTCTCGGGTGGTCTCCTCATCCTCCGTATCTGCATATGAGGAGCGCTGGCTGAAGTAAATGTCAGCAGGGCTGCCGCTGTCATCAAGGCTTATGCGTATCCAGCCCTGAGACATACCCTCTGCCCCCTCTCCCCCTGCCATAAAGGGATTTACCCTGTCAAAGCGCACATCCATGTGACGGGATACGGAGGTGACAGGGGCTGTGGTCGCAGCCGGTGCGGTCGTTTCCTCCGTAACAGCAGTCCCCTGCTCAGTTGTGACCTCGGTGACGGCGGCAGTGCCGGTCTGCTGTGCTGTGGTCACAGCGGTGTGCTGTGAGGTGGTCTGCGCCTCGGTTTCAGCGGTCGTAGTGGTAACGGTAACAGAGGTGTCCTCAGCAGTTTCGCTTTCGATCTCCTCCTCTGGCAGATCCGTCACCTCCTCCTCGGCCTTCTCCTCAGAGAAGGCAGTTTCCTCAGAGAGGGCAGTTTCCTCAGAGAGGGCAGTTTCCTCCTCAAAGGCGCTGCTCTCCGGGGCGGGAGGGGGCTGTCTGTTGTCCCCTGACTGGGCAGGGCTGCTGCCGGGAGGGTATCCTCCCTCGGGGGGGAAGTTCCCCTCAAAGGGCTCCTGCCCCTGCTGTCCCGGTGCAGGAGGAGCATCCTGGCTGTTCTGCCCCCCGTAGGCAGGGCGGGAGCTGTCCGATAAGGGTTCACGCCGGGATGAGGGGTCTTCCTCCGGCTTCTCCGGCGGGGGAGTGTCTCCCCTGTCGTCCCTCATGAAGCCCGCCATCCTGTCTGACAGCGCCATGTCAAGTATCCGCTCGGAACGCTCCTTCTCCGAATTGTACATGAAGATATAGATAGCCGCCATGATAATGAGGAGCAGTACCGCTAAAAGCAGCATGGTAACGGCTGTGATACGCATTTTCAGTTTTTTTATCATTATTCTCACTCACTGCATAAAATTTTTCTGCACATATTATAACCTAATCCCAACCGTTTGTCTATACCCTAAAACGGATTTATCATAAATCGGTGTAGACAAAACGATAAAAATAAGTTATAATGGATGGGGAAGGATCTTTTTTATGATCCAACTCATCCCACCTTGCTTTACAGCAAATCTAACCTCTTATCTAACTTCTATCAGGGAAGGTCTGATTCCTATGAAGCTTCTTGCCATTGACGGCAACAGTATAATGAACCGTGCCTACTACGGCATAAAGCCCCTCTCCAACAAGGAGGGGATATGCACCAATGCCCTGACGGGCTTTATGAACATCTATCTGCGAGTACAGGGGGAGATAGACGCCGACCATGCGGCTGTAGCATTTGACTTGAAAGCCCCCACCTTCCGCCATAAGAAGTCGGCGGAGTACAAGGCCAACCGCCACGGTATGCCCGACGACCTTGCGGCACAGATGCCCTTTATCAAGGACATACTGCGTGCCATGGGCATTTCCGTCCTTGAATGCGAGGGGTTTGAAGCCGATGACATCTTAGGCACCCTTTCCGCTTTGGGACAGGGTGGGGATATGGTCTATATCCTCACAGGGGACAGGGATTCCCTGCAGCTTGTGAATGACAATGTGACCGTGCTGCTGCACACCACCAAGGAGCTCATCCATGTGACCCCGGAGAAATTCGGTGAGATGTACGGCGGCCTTGAACCCCTGCAGCTCATACAGCTGAAAGCCCTGCAGGGGGATACCTCCGACAACATCAGTGGGGTAAAGGGCATAGGTGAAAAGACCGCCCTTGACCTGATACAGCGATTTCACAGCATAGACGGGCTCTATGCCGCCCTTGATGCGGGGGAGAAAATAGGCACACCGGGGCTTGTGAAAAAGCTGACCGATGGCAGGGAGGATGCCTATCTGTCGGAATACCTTGCTACCATAGTAAAGGATGTGCCTGTTGAAAAGGATATAAATGCCTACGCTGTGGGGGAGGGCGACCCGGAGCAGCTTTCCGCCCTGCTCACCCGCCTTGAGATGTACAAGCTCATGGAAAAGCTGAATGTTAAGGCATCTGCGGCGACAGCGGTCAGCACTCCGTCACCCTCTGCTGCGGCAAAAAGGGAATACACAGTATGTGAGCCCTTTGTGCCGGACAGTGCCTTTGCCTTTATCTATGAGGGGGGCAGGCTTTTTGCGGCAGTGAGCGACAGCACAGGCAGGGGGCGGTGCTTTGAGACCGCAGATGAAGGGCTTATCCTTGATATACTCACATCCCCTGCCCCAAAGTACACCTTTGCCTGCAAGCAGGCTTACAGATTCTGCTTTGCCCGGGGTAAACGGCTTGAAAACGTGGTATCCGACGGAGAGATATCCGGCTATCTGCTGGATCCGTCCCGCAAGGAGTACAAGATAGGCGAGCTGTGCGGCTCCTTCGGGGCGGCATATGACACCCAAAGCCCGTACCCGGATGTGTGCGCCCTGGAAGGGCTGTGCAGCACACTTGATGCACAGATGGACGAGCAGGGCATGGGTGCGCTGTACAGGGATATCGAGCTGCCCCTTACAGAGGTGCTGGCATCTATGGAACACTATGGAGTCTGCGTTGATGCAGAGGGCATAAAGCAGTTCGGGGAGGAGCTCAAAGGTGAGATAGCCGCCACCGAACAGCGGATATACTTTGCGGCAGGGCATGAATTCAACATTGCAAGCCCCAAGCAGCTGGGAACGGTGCTGTTTGAGGAACTGGGGCTCCCCTCCGGCAAGAAGACGAAAACAGGCTACTCCACCAATGCGGATGTGCTTGAGGGTCTGCGCTCCCGCCACCCCATCATTGAAGACATCATGATCTACAGGCAGTACACCAAGCTCATGTCCACATATGTGGAGGGGCTTTTAAAGCAGATAGAGGAGGACGGGCGCATACACACCGTATTCCGCCAGACGGAGACACGCACGGGGCGCATATCCTCCACGGAGCCCAATTTGCAGAACATCCCGGTGAGAACGGAGCTGGGGCGGCGCATGAGACGCTTTTTCACAGCCCCCGAAGGGTCACTGCTGGTGGATGCGGACTACAGCCAGATAGAGCTTCGCATCCTTGCCTCCATGAGCGGGGATGAGAATATGCAGAGGGCGTTCCTCTCCGGGCAGGACATACACGCCACCACAGCCTCACAGGTATTCGGTATGCCCATAGAGCTGGTGACCCCCGAGATGCGCCGTGCCGCAAAGGCGGTAAACTTCGGCATAGTCTACGGCATAGGGGCATATTCCCTCTCCCAGGACATAGATACCACTGTGGATCAGGCACAGCGCTATATAGAGAGCTATCTCTCCAATTTCTCCGGGGTGGACAGATTCCTGAAGGAATGTGTTTCCGAAGCGCAGAAAAGGGGCTACAGCCTGACTATGGCAGGCAGGCGGCGCTACATTCCGGAGCTTGCCGCCTCCAACAAGAATTTGCAGGCATTCGGCCGCAGGGTGGCAATGAATGCCCCTGTACAGGGCACAGCCGCAGATGTGATAAAGACCGCAATGGTAAAGGTGTACAAGCGGCTCCAAAAGGAGCTTCCCGGTGCAAGGCTCATACTCCAGATCCACGATGAGCTTATCATCGAATGCAGCGAAGCTGAGGCAGCTGCCGCCGCAAAGATCCTTTCCGAAGAAATGCCCAGGGCGGCGGAGCTTCCCGTACCCCTCATAGCCGATGTCAAGACGGGCAGAAGCTGGTTTGAAACACACTGACAGCCAAGTTTACATTTTTATATTGAATTTCTGTTCCATATATGATAGAATAGATTCTGCAACCGGATCAAAACACATCTTAAAGGAGCATTTACAATGAACACATCATCATATGAGTCCCCCTTCTGCACACGATATGCCAGCAAGGAGATGCAGTATCTCTTCTCCGCTGACAAGAAATTCACCACATGGAGACGTCTCTGGGTGGCTCTTGCAAGGGCTGAGATGAAGCTGGGCCTGCCTGTTACCGCAGAACAGGTGGCAGAGCTGGAGGCAAACATAGACAACATCGACTATGAATGTGCCGCAGAGCGTGAGAAGCTGGTGCGCCACGATGTTATGGCACACGTATACACCTACGGCCAGTGCTGCCCCAATGCCGCCGGCATAATACACTTAGGCGCCACATCCTGCTATGTGGGGGACAATACTGACGTTATCATCATGCGTGATGCCCTGGAGCTGGTGCGCAAAAAACTGGTGACTGTAATAGCCCAGCTTGCGGACTTTGCAAGGGAATACAGGGCTATGCCCGCCCTTGCCTACACCCACCTGCAGCCCGCCCAGCTCACTACTGTGGGCAAGCGTGCCACTCTCTGGATAAATGAGCTTTTAGATGACCTGCACGAGATAGAGTACAGGATAGATACCCTTGCACTGTTAGGCTCCAAGGGCACCACAGGCACACAGGCATCATTCATGGAGCTTTTCCACGGGGACAGCGCCAAGGTGAAGGAGCTGGAGCGCCTTATCGCAGAGGAGATGGGTTTTGACAAGGTAGTTCCCGTATCAGGCCAGACCTATTCAAGGAAGGCGGATTACAGGGTGCTGTCCACTCTGTCCGGCATTGCCCAGTCTGCCATGAAATTTGCCAATGATATGCGGATACTCCAGAACTTCAAGGAGATGGAGGAGCCCTTTGAGAAGAACCAGATCGGCTCATCCGCCATGCCCTACAAGCGCAACCCCATGCGCTGCGAAAGGATAACCGCCCTTGCAAGGTATTTGTGCATAGATGCCCTCAATCCCGCATTCACCGCAGGCACACAGTGGTTCGAGAGGACCCTTGACGACTCCGCCAACAAGCGCATATCCGTGGCAGAGGGCTTCCTTGCGGCAGATGCCATACTGAACATTATGATAAATGTAACATCCGGTCTGGTGGTATATCCCAAGATAATCCGCCGCAGAGTAATGGCAGAGCTTCCCTTCATGGCATCCGAGAATATCATGATGGATGCGGTGGAAAGAGGGGGCAACCGTCAGGAGCTGCACGAGAAGATACGCACATATGCTATGCAGGCAGGGAAAAAGGTGAAGGAAGAGGGGCTTGACAACGACCTTATCGAGCGCATCGCCGCAGATCCCTCCTTCGGGCTTACAAAGGAGGACATAGAGAAGACCCTTGTCCCCGAAAACTACACGGGCCGCAGCCCCGAACAGGTGACAGAATTCCTTGAGGAATGTGTGGCGCCCGTGCTTGCAAAATATTCCGCACTCACCCATGAAACAGCGGAGATAAACGTATAAGGAAGCAACGCTCTGCATTTAATGCAGCAATACAAAAAAGCCTGATCCACTGTGCTGAGATCAGGCTTTTATTTCTAATCCATTCTGAAAGAATTCATTCCGGATATTTCCCGGTATATGTCAAATGATTTCATGCAAGCGCAGCGGGCAAAGAGGAAAGCAAGCCGCCCATTGTACATCATTCAACCGATCAGCCTCTTATGGCGTGGTACAGCTCCCTTGCGTAGCCGTCGGTCATGCCGCAGATGAAATCCGTCACCAGCAGCAGGCGAAGATACAGCTGCCAGGATGTGTCCTTCCCCTCGGAGTAGATGCGGTATATCTCACGGTGGGATTCGGATATCATGGCGTACAGCTTTTTGTCGGCAATGGTGCATTTGTCCGTGCCGTGCCTCAGAGCCGCAAAGACGAATTTGTCCAGCAGGAAATTCAGTATCTCCGAGGTCTGTGCCTCCGGGGTGATGATCTCACGGGAGGCGAATATGTAGCGGCATTCAATGTCGTAAAGCGCCTTTATCACAGGAGCTGCAGAGCAGACCTCCGTGAGGGGGCGGTCAAAGGTGCCCTCCATTATGGCGGCGTAGTTATCAGCAAATGCGTGTGTCACACTGTCGATGAGCCGCCCCTGCACGGCTATTATCCAGTTCTGTACAGTGTTGAGCCCCGGATGGGAGTGCATCTCACAGGCACGCTCATAATAGATGTCCAGCTTTTCAAGCAGCTCCTCATATTCTGGGTTTGCAGGAGAAGGGCGGTATCTGTCGGAGCGCAGCTCACGGCGCAGCTGTTCGTAGGTGATAAGGCCGCACTTCACCCCGTCCTCGTTGTCGGCGGTGGTGTAGGCTATGTCGTCCGCCGCCTCCAGCAGGAATGTGAGGGGGCTGCGGCAGCCTGTGCTCCCTGTGGTGCGCTTGATGTCGAGGAAAATATCCTCTTCGGCGGTGTAGTAGCCCGCCTTCTTGTACAAAAGCCCCTTGCTGCCGTCAGCCTTGTCGGAGCTCACCGGGTACTTTATGATGGTGTCAAGCAGGGCATACGTCAGGTGGAAGCCGTTCTCATCCACAAGGTAGTGGAGCTTTGTCAGCAGGCGCAGTGCCTGTGCATTGCCCTCAAAGCGGAGAAGATCCGCCCTCATCTGGGGTGTCAGCAGCTCCTCAGCCCTGTGTCCTTCAAAGGTGATATCAGGGAGATTGACCGCAAACCAGTTGCGGATAACATCCTCCCCGAAGTGGCCGAAGGGGGGGTTGCCTATGTCGTGTATAAGCCCCGCACATTCCAGTATATCCGCCGCAGACTCACGGACAGTGCTGTTCACCGTGGGGTCTGCCCCTGTGCTCTCAATAAGGGTGAAGGCGGTCTGGGCAAGGGAGCGGGCAAAGGAGGCAGTCTCAAGGGAGTGTGTAAGACGTGTGCGCACAAAGTCCCGCCTGTCCAGAGGGAACACCTGTGTCTTGTCCTGGAGGCGTCTGAAGGATGCGGAGCCTATTATCCTGTGATAGTCCCGCTGAAATTCAGTCCGCAGATCCCCCTTGCGCCTGCCGCCTGTCCTGCCGTGTCTTTTATCCGAAAGAAGCTTTTTCCATTCCATAATTTCCCCCGTTACAGCAAAGGCACAAGGTATGACTTGTGCCTTTATGTGATATCTATTTCCTTGCACTGCCCCTCGGGAAGGTGAGGGTCAAGGACTATGTCCCCTATGCGTATGCGCTTCAGGGCTGTGACCTCATTCCCAAGGGCGTGCATCATGCGCTTTATCTGGTGGTATTTCCCCTCGTGTATCACAAGGCGGATAACACGGGGGTCATCTGTGAAGGTCATCTGTGCGGGAAGGCATTTCTCACCGCCGTCTATGGTGATGCCCTCCTCAAGCAGGGCTTTGTAGCCCTCGTGGGCGGGATCACGCAAAGTGACTATGTATTCCTTCTCCACATGGCTTTTCGGTGAGAGTATGCGGTGGGCATAGGCACCGTCATCTGTGATGAGCACAAAGCCCGATGTGTCCTTGTCAAGCCTCCCTGCGGGGAAAAGCCCCTTACGCCGCAGATGCGGCGGGATAAGCTCCATTACAGTGGGAGTGAGGGCATCCTTTGTGGCACAGATGAAGCCTGCCGGCTTGTTGAGCATGATGTATACGTGCTCCCTGTAAATGATCCTTTCCCCGTCAACGGCGACCGTATCCCTTTCAGGGTCAACGCTGTCACTGCGGGAGGAGTGACCTCCGTTTACGGTGACACGCCCCCGCCGTATGAGCTGTGCAGCCTCACTGCGGCTGTACATGGTCTGCGACGTAATGAATGCGTCAAGGCGCATCAGCTTTCCGCCCTCTTGTCAATGGGCACATAGGTCTTTCCCTGTACCATGGACTTGTATGCAGGGCGTATTATGCGGTTGCCGGTCATGCACTCCTCAAAGCGGTGAGCGCACCAGCCCGCCATACGGGATACGGCAAACAGCGGCGTGAACAGATCCTCGGGGATGCCCAGCATTTTATACACAAAGCCCGAATACATATCCACATTGGCACACATTGCCTTCCCGGAGCCCTTTACGCTGTGCATGAGCTCAGGGGTGAGCCTCTCTATGGTCTCAAGGAGCCTGAATTCCCTTTCATACTCAGAACCTATGGCAAGCTTCTGGGCATTTCTCTTCAAAAGCACCGCCCTGGGGTCGGAGAGGGTATACACTGCGTGTCCCATGCCGTAGATGAGCCCGGAGCCGTCCCCGGCCTCCTTGTTGAGGATCTTGGTGAGGATGTCTGCCACCTCGCCCTCATCGTCCCAGTTGCGCACATTCTCCTTGATGTAGTTGTGCATCTGCATCACCTTGTGGTTGGCGCCGCCGTGGCGGGGGCCTTTAAGGGAGCCGATGGCAGCGGAGTATGCCGCATAGGGGTCGGTACCGGAGGAGGAAAGCACACGGCAGGTGAATGTGGAGCAGTTGCCGCCGCCGTGCTCGGCGTGTATCATCAGCATCACGTCAAGGAGCTTAGCCTCCTCGTCGGTGTAGTGCCTGTCGGGGCGCAGCAGGGAGAGTATGAGCTGTGATGTGGACAGCCCCGGTATTATGGGGTGCATATACATGGAGCCGTTCTCAAAATAGCGCTGCTTTACATTGTAGGCATCCACCATGAACACGGGCATTTTTGCGATGATGGAGATGGCGGTTGCCACCTCATGCTCCACGGAGGTGTCATCCGGGATATCGTCATAGGAATAGAGGGACAGCACCGAACGGGACAGCTTGTTCATCACGTTCTTGGAGGGTGCCTTGAGTATCATGTCCTCAAAGAAGCCGGGGGGCAGCTCCCTGTTCTCATCCAGCACCTTGCAGAAGTCTGTCAGCTCCTGCCTGTTGGGGAGCTTTCCCGCAAGGAGGAGATAGGCTATCTCCTCGTAGCCGAAGCGATCCTCAGCCACCGCATTTTCCACCAGGTCGTTGATGTCATAGCCCCTGAATACCAGCTTTCCCTCATCGGGGCACTTTTCGCTCTCGTTCATGACGTAGCCGTGTACGGTGCATATATTGGTTATGCCTGCAAGCACGCCGGAGCCGTCCTGATTGCGCAGCCCCCGCTTCACATCATATCTCTCGTAGTATTTCTTGTCGATATAGTTTACATTCCTGTAGGCCTCATAAAGGCTTGAAAGGTCGCTCATTTTCCGCTGCCTCCGTTTTTGGTCTCATACGATCTCATAAGTGCCCGCATTATCTGAAAGGGTGAGCTCATCCCCGCTTATGACAGCCTTCATGCTCTTGTACCCATCGCTGAAGGTGATGACATAGCCATTGTCCGTGGGGCTGAGCTTCCCCTTGTGGTCAGTGCCGTTGCTCGAAAAGACACAGCTTGTCCCGTCGGTGCATACAAAGGCGGGGTGGCTTGACGCAGCCCCCTTCCATACACTGTCGGGCACATCACGGAAGTCCGTTCTGCTGCCCCTTACAGTCATCTGGGCAAGCTGCCACTCGGATGTGATAAGGGCATTGCCCTTTTCGTCATACTCTGCCGCACTTCTGCCGCAGCCGCACAGTATGACTGCACCAAGCAGCAGCGTACACAGGATATGCATCGCCTTCATTGTCATCACCTTGCCGGACAGCCGAAAGACGACTGCCAGTACTGCGCTTAAAGAGATCGTGGATACCATTATAACACAATGCAGAGCCAATTTCAAGACGTAAAAGTGCCAACTAAACATAAGCGCAGACCCTCTCCAGTCAACAATGTAACTAACTGACCTCCCGAAAAGCGGCGCAAAAGCCCTGCACACCGCATGGATGTGCAGGGGATCAGGCAGGGTCAGCCTACGGTCTCAAGCCTTATGGTGTTTGAATTGCCGGATCTGCCGTTGGTCTGGCCGCCGGTGAGCACCACATTGTCCCCCTTTTCAAGGGTGAATATGGCCTTTGCGTTCTGCATTGCGTGATAGAACATAACGTCCACGGAATTGAACTCCTCGCTGAGCACCGGTGTCACGCCCCAGCTGAGATTCAGCTTCCTCCATGCCTTTACGGAGGTGGTCATGCCGATTATGTCCACAGGCGGGCGGAAGCGGCTCACCATTCGCACCGTCATGCCCGAAAGGGAGCTTATTACTATGCCCTTTGCCTTTGTGTCGATAGCCATGGCGCAGGTGGCGTGGGAAAGGGCGTCGGTATTGTTCTTTATGACGTATTCCATGCGGGAGAAACGCTTTTTGTAGTCAATGGCATTCTCCGTGGTCTGGGCTATCTCCGCCATGTTCTTCACGGCAGCCACAGGATAGCGCCCGGAGGCGGTCTCCCCGGAGAGCATCACCGCTGAGGAGCCGTCATATACCGCATTTGCCACGTCGGATATCTCCGCCCTTGTGGGACGGGGCTTTTCTATCATGGATTCGAGCATCTCCGTGGCGGTGATGACACGCTTGCCCAGCATCCGGCACTTCTTGATGAGGTACTTCTGTATGGAGGGCACCTCCACGAAGGGTATCTCAACCCCAAGATCCCCTCTTGCAACCATAATGCCGTCGGCTATGTCGCATATCTCGTCGATGTTGTTCACCCCGGAGCGGTTCTCTATCTTTGCGATGATGTCTATGTCCTTGCCCCCGTTGTCGTTGAGGAAGGTGCGCAGCGCCTGCACATCCGCCTTTGAGGACACAAAGGATGCTGCCACAAAGTCCACATCATTCTCTATGCCGAAGAGGATATCCGCCTTGTCCTGCTCGCTCAGGTAATCGCCCTTGAGCACATGGTTGGGGAAGTTCATGCTCTTTCGGTCGGACATCTCGCCCCCTGTGATGACACGGCAGTGCACGTCACCGTCCTCTATCCCCGTCACCTCAAAGGACAGCAGACCGTTGTTCACAAGGATGGTGTCCCCGATGTTCACCTCATTTGCAAGCTCCTTGTAGGTGACGGACACCCTTTCACGGTTCCCCTCACATTCACGGGCGGTGAAGGTGAAGCTGTCCCCGTCGTTCAGTATCACCTTGTGGTTCTCAAAGGTCTTTATACGGTACTCAGGACCCTTTGTATCAAGCATTATTGCTATGGGCAGCCCCAGCTCGTCACGTACTCTGGTTATGGTGTCTATCTTCTTTTTATGCTCCTCGTGGGTGCCGTGGGAGAAGTTGAGCC
>DGXE01000073.1 GCA_002395525.1 Ruminococcus sp. UBA4240 | reverse complement strand
TCAACCCCGATGAGTGCGTGGCACTTGGTGCTGCACTCCAGGGCGGTGTGTTCACAGGTGATGTTACAGGCATGGTTCTCCGTGATGTAACTCCTCTGTCACTGGGTATCGAGACTGCCGGCGGCGTATGCACAAAGATGATAGAGAGAAACAAGGCTATTCCTATCAAGCACAGCCAGATATTCTCCACCTATGCTGACAACCAGACCGCAGTTGACATCAACGTTCTCCAGGGCGAAAGAGAGTTCGCAAAGGACAACAAGCAGCTGGGTATGTTCCGTCTTGACGGCATTGCTCCCGCTCCCAGAGGCGTACCTCAGATCGAAGTTACATTCGATATCGACTCCAACGGTATCGTTCATGTATCCGCAAAGGATCTGGGCACCGGCAAGGAGCAGAACATAACTATCCAGTCCTCCACCAATATGTCCAAGGAAGACATAGACAAGGCTGTCAAGGAAGCTGAGAAGTTTGCTGAGGAGGACAAGAAGCGCAAGGAGCAGGTGGACATCAAGAACCAGGCTGAAAGCCTTGTATTCCAGTCCGAGAAGGCTCTCAAGGACTTCGGCGACAAGGTATCCGATGCAGACAAGGCTCCTGTCCAGTCCAAGATAGACGACCTGAAGAAGGCTATCGAGGGCGGCAACACCGACGATATGAAGGCAAAGACAGATGCACTGCAGCAGGCTGTATATGAGCTGTCAAGCAAGGTATATCAGGCAGCAGGTGGCCAGGCACAGGGCGATGCTTCCGCACAGCCCGGCGCTGACAACGGTGCAGCAGGCGGCTCACAGGGCGGCAGCGATAACAACGACGGCTTTGTTGATGCCGACTATACAGAAGTAAAGTAAGGCTCTGATGCGCTGCCGGATGCGATACGTTCCGGCAGCGCCTGAGTGTTCACGAGGTTATTATGGCTGAAAAAAGAGATTACTATGAGGTCCTTGGGACACAGAAGGGTGCCTCGGAGGATGAGATAAAAAAGGCATACAGGGCTTGCGTAAAGAAGTACCACCCGGATCTTCACCCGGATGACAAGGAATGCGAGGAGAAGATGAAGGAGGTCAACGAGGCCTATGAGATCCTCTCCGACCCTGACAAGAAGGCCAGATACGATCAGTTCGGTTTCGCCGGGGTAGATCCTTCCTATGGGGCAGGTGCAGGTGCCGGCGGCTTTTCCGGTTTCTCCGATTTCGGCGATCTGGGAGATATCGGCGATATATTCGGCTCTATCTTTGGCGGCTCCTCCTTCGGGCGCTCCTCACGGGCAAATCCCAACGCCCCCAGAAGGGGACAGGACATCAACACCGATATCACCATCGGCTTTATGGATGCGGTCAACGGCAAGGCTGTTGACGTGCGCATAAGCCGTATGGAGCAGTGCCCCGACTGCAACGGCAGCGGCGCGGCACCCGGTTCTTCAAGGCAGACCTGTCCCGATTGCCGTGGCACAGGGCGTGTGGCTGTTACACAGCGCACAGCATTCGGCATGATGAGCTCTGAAAGAGTCTGCACACGCTGCGGCGGCAAGGGCTCCACCATATCCAACCCCTGCTCCAAGTGCCGTGGCACAGGAAGGGTAGCCACTCCCCGCACAGTTACCATCAACGTGCCTGCGGGCATTGACGACGGTCAGACAATACTTGTACGTGGGCAGGGCCACTCCGGCATGAACGGCGGTGCCTCCGGTGATATCCACGTTACAGTACACGTAAGGACAGATTCTGTATTTGAGCGTGACGGAAGTGATGTTCACACCGAGATACCCATTACCTATATGCAGGCAGTGCTGGGCGACGAGATCATCGTTCCCTGCGTTGACGGCAAGGTAAAGTACACTATACCCGAGGGAACTCAGCCCGGAACCGTATTCAGGCTCAAGGGCAAGGGCATAAAGCGCCTCAACCGCAGTGACAGAGGCGATCAGTACGTTCACATCACAGTAGAGGTGCCCAAAAACCTCAACAAGAAGCAGAAGGATCTGCTGCGTCAGTTTGAGGACAGCCTGGGTGAAGCAAACTATAAAAACCGCAAGGGCTTTTTTGACAAAATGAAGGATTTTCTCAATTCCGATATTTAACAAGCTGACAGAAGATCTCCGACTTTTTAAAGGTCGGAGATTTTTTATTGACTTATCCCGGATGCTATGGTATAATACACTTGGGGGTGAGTATCTATGAGGTTTTTCGTTGATTTTGAAAATGTGGGCAGCACAGGCCTTATGGGTATCGAATCATTGACAGAGAATGACTGCGTAAGGATATATTACAGCAACGATCCGAATGTGGATATGTATACGGTAGTGAATATGGTACATTCAGCCGCAAAGATACAGTTCATAAAGCTGCCTGATTCTCTGAAAAAGATGAATCTGCCCAATGCTCTTGATATCGTACTGCTGACTGATATCTCAAGGATAGCTGCTTCACTGGGCAAAGCCCCTGCCGTAGTAATATCAAATGATAAGGGATATGACCCGGTCATATCCGAGATAAGCAGCACTAACAAAACGAACAATATACTGCGTTTGGACAGTATACGCTCAATGCTATGTGTCAAAGATCAGCAAAATGAATCCATCGGTGTGGATCACAATGCATTAAAACTGCTGTTTGACGGATCATTGAAAAAGTATGCAGCAGATAAGAACAAGATCTTTGATATCGTAAAGACCTCCAAGACCAGATCTGAGATCAACAATCGCATCAATAGCTCTTTTGACAGTGAGGGAACCAAGGAAATCATGGGAGCCTTGAAACCTATAATTAAAACATTGCCGGGACAATGATGTCTGACCCGCTTGAAATAGGCATCCGGGCATTGCTTCATTCCGTGATCGTGTGATTTTTTGGAGAACAGTGGGTCGTGAAAAGAGGCATGACAATAACACAGGTAGAAATGTTCAGCTTTTTGATGGACGACAACAACAGTGTTGGTCAACAGGTACATTGTCAGGAACAACTGTACCGGTTTATATTAGCAGCATATAACACCACATTATATCAATAAAAGACCATAGTACTTCCGGCTGCGGCACAGAAATACTATGGTCTAAATTATTATATCAGCGCTGTACATAAACGCTCATGGGCATTTGTTATTCCTCATCGCCGCCGCAGAGCTCCTCATAAAGCCCGATATAGAGCTTTGCAGAGGAATCCCAGCTGAAATCGTTCTTCATGGCGTCAGTCATGAGCTTCTTCCATGCGGCCTTGTCCTCGTACAGTGTGACTGCACGGGAGACTGCCCCTAACATATCGTGGGCATTGTAGGTCTTGAAGGTAAAGCCGTTGCCGTTCTCACCGCCTGCATCACGGACACTGTCACGCAGACCGCCTGTTTCACGGACTATGGGTATAGTGCCGTAGCGCATGGATATCATCTGTGCCAGTCCGCAGGGCTCAGACTGTGAGGGCATAAGGAACATATCAGCGCCTGCATAGATCTTTCTTGCAAGCTGGGGATCAAACCCTATGGTAACACTGACCTTGTCCGGGTGTCTCCATGCCATTTCCCTGAAAAAGTCCTCGAAGATCTTCTCACCGGAGCCCAGTATTGCAAATTTGCAGCCCAGGCTCAGCATCTCCTCAAATACGTACTTTATCAGATCAATGCCCTTGTGGGACACAAAGCGTGTTACGATTCCCACAATGGGTGCTTTGTCCGAAACAAGAGAAAGCTCCTTTTCAAGCGCTTTCTTGCAGGCAGCCTTGCCCTCCGGCTTCTTGGCAGAGTAGTGCTTTGCGATGACCGGGTCGTGCTCGGGATCATAGTTTTTGGTGTCTATGCCGTTCAAAAAGCCGCACAGCTTATACTGTTTGCCTGCCAGTGCCCTGTCCATGCCGTGGGAATACCAGGGATCCAGTATCTCCCATGCATAGGAGGGGGATACGGTGGTTATCTTGTCAGCACATTCTATTGCGCCCTTCATCATATTCACAGCGCCGTCGTATTCAAGGAGCTTTGCGTGGTACATGGGTATGCCGCACACATCGCTGAGCACATCCATGCCGTAGCGCCCCTGATACTGTATGTTGTGGATGGTGAATACAGTCTTTATGTCCTCATATCCGTGCTGGAACTTGTAGTAGGTCTGATAGTACACAGGGATGAGGGCTGTCTGCCAGTCGTTGCAGTTTATTACCTGGGGTTTGAAATCTATCTGTGGTATCAGCTCCATCACAGCCCTTGACAGGAATACGAAGCGCTCGCAGTCATCGTAGTAGCCGTACAGGCCGTCACGGGCAAAGTAGTATTCATTGTCAAGCAGATAGTATGTGACACCGTTTGCTTCACCCTCAAAAACGCCGCAGTACTGCTTTCTCCAGCCAACATCCACTGTAAAGTTCTTTACAAATCTAAGGCTTTCCCTGAGTTCAGGCTTTATGCTCTTGTAAAGGGGGAGCACCACTCTGCAATCATGGCCTGCCTTTACAAGTGCCGCAGGGAGAGAGCCTGCCACATCGGCAAGCCCTCCTGATGCTGCATAGGGGAGTGCTTCAGAGGCTGTATAAAGTATTCTCATTTACAAAATCCTCCGCTGTCGTGCAGGGTTCCCTTCACGACATCATATCTCGGCATTCTTGCCGATGTATACAGGGTAATTTGCAGAACCCGTAAGTATCTTTCCGTCGGTGATAGTAACCTTCTTGTCGGTGATGACAGAGTCGATGGTGCACTTTCTGCCGATTACGGAATCCTGCATTACTATGGCATTTCTGATTACTGCATCCTTGCCTACCTTTACGCCCCTGAAAAGGATGGAGTTTTCAACGGTGCCTTCGATGATGCATCCGTCAGCAATGATGGAGTTCTTCACCTTTGCGCCTATGGCAAATTTAGCGGGCGGGTTGTCCCTTATCTTAGTGTAGATGGGATTGGTGTCAAGGAACAGCTTGCTGCGCTTGTCAAGGTCGAGCAGAGCCATATTTGCATCGTAGTAGCTCTTTATGGAGGTTATCTTTGAGAAGTAGCCCTCATGCTTGTAGCCTACGATCTTGAATTCGCCGCAGCGATCCTGCAGTATGGTCTTTGCAAAGCTGTAATGACCCTTTGCGGCACCGTCCGCAATTATCTCCATAAGGAGCTTCTTGGAGATGACATAGGTATTCAGGGCGATGTTGCATTCACCGGAGAGGACGGGGTTTATAAGCACATTGTTCACTCTGCCGTCTGCATCTATGCCGAATACATTCGAGTGGGACGCATCCTCCATAGTGAGATTTGCCCGTGCATACACTGCGGTGATGTCCGCACCGCTCTTTACGTGTGCATCAAATATCGCATCATAGTCAAAGCTGGTGACAACGTCACAGTCAGACATGATAACATATTCGGCAGCAGATGCCCTGATGAAATTGGAAATGCCGTAGAGAGCCTCCAGTCTGCCTCTGTATATGCCGCTTGACACATCGGAGAAGGGGGGCAGCAGGTGCAGACCGCCTATCTTTCTTGCCATATCCCACTCTCTGCCGGAGCCTAAGTGATCGAGCAGGGACTGATAGTTGGATTTTGTTACAACACCCACTTCATCCACGCCGGAGTTTGTCATGCTGGAGAGCACGAAATCTATCATTCTGTAGCGTCCGCCGAAAAGCACGGAGCCCATTGTTCTCTGTCTGGTAAGCTCAGGGACTACATCCTCATGCATATTGGCAAAGATAAGCCCCAGAATATTCTTGTTAAGACTCATAGTTATCTTCCCCCTTACTTCTTCCTGATATCAGGCACCATGTCCTTGGGACCTACTACCCTGCCGCCTTCGATGTTCACATTGTGACCGATAACGGCAATGCCCCAGTCATCACGGTTCTCCACTGCCTCGGGACGTGCGCCTATGTGAGCCCCTGCCCCGATGGTGCTGTTCTCGCCGACTATGGCGTATTCAACGCAGGCCCCCTCCTTGATGACAGAGCCGGGCATGATTATTGAATCTGTTACCGTAGCGCCCTTTTCAATGGTAACGCCCTCGAATATAACGGAGAAATCAATGTTGCCGTCTATGATGCAGCCCTCAGCCACCATGGAGTTTTCCACATTGGCGTTTTCACCGATGTACTGGGGAGGGAGCACAGGATTGCGGGAATACATCTTCCAGTCGGGATCATACAGATCAATGGGGATGTTGGGATTGAGTATGTCCATGTTTGCTTCCCAGAGGGAATCCAGAGTGCCCACATCCTTCCAGTAGCCGTCAAATGCATATGCTACCAGCTTTTCCTTGGCATTCAGCATATTGGGGATGATGGCCTTGCCGAAGTCCTTGTCCTCATCGGGGTTGTTCTCATTGTCGATAAGGTACTGTCTCAGCTTTGACCATGTGAATACGTATATACCCATGGATGCAAGGGTGGAGCGGGGATTCTTGGGCTTTTCCTCAAAGTCCACGATGTCGCCCTCATCATTGGTTATCATGATACCGAAGCGGGATGCTTCCTCCAGAGGCACATCAAGAACCGCAATGGTGGCATCTGCGCCCTTTTCCTTGTGGTACTGTATCATGTCGTTGTAGTCCATCTTGTAGATGTGGTCTCCGGAGAGTATGATGACATACTCGGGGCTGTACCTGTCCACAAAGGCTATGTTCTGGTAAATGGCATTGGCTGTGCCCTTGTACCACTCAGCACCCAGTGCGGTCTGATAGGGGGGCAGGCAGTGTGCACCGCCGTACTGCTTGTCAAGATCCCAGGGCTGACCGTTGCCTATGTAGTCATTGAGCACCAGAGGCTGATACTGTGTCAGCACGCCGACCGTATCTATGCCGGAGTTTACGCAGTTTGACAGGGGAAAGTCTATGATCCTGTACTTGCCGCCGTAGGGTACAGCAGGCTTTGCCATATCCTGTGTCAGCGCATAGAGTCTGCTGCCCTGACCGCCTGCCAGAAGCATTGCCACACATTCTTTCTTTGTATACATTCTATAACCATCCTTTCGGTTTTATTCCATTAATTGGTTTCTGTTTTCTTAGGCCGTCCACGCTTTTTGGGTGCGGCTGCGGTCTCCGCCGGTTCAGCAGCAGCCTTCTTCCTTGTGGAAGCTGCGGGCTTTTTAGCCGCTGTGCTGCGCTTGGGAGCAGTTTTCTTCACCCTTGCGGTATCCGTAACGTCAATTACCTCGGTGGACTTGGGAGCCTTTTTCTTCTTGGGCACGTATTTCAGATATATAGCCGAAAGACCGGGTATATCGACTGAAATGCTGTGGTCACAGCCGTGCATGGCTTCTTCCCTTGATTTTATCCTGCCGTTGTCTATCTCACCGGAGCCGCCGTATTTAAGGTCGTCGGTGGAGAACACCTGCTCGTATGTACCCTCATAGGGAACGCCTATCTTGTAGTCAAAGCGGGTAACAGGCACGAAGTTGCAGATTATTATGATCTCCTGCGGGTTCTCGGGGTCTGTGGTGTCGATCCTGCGGAATGCGATGATAGACTGGGTATAGTCATCAGCGCTTATCCACTTGAAGCCCTCCCAGGAATCATCATTGTGCCACATGGGGGTGTTTTCAAGATAGAATTTGTTGATATCCTCAAAGAAACGGTGCATCCTCTGGTGTGTGTCATACTGGAGCAGCATCCAGTCAAGCTCCTGCTTGTAGTTCCATTCGATGACCTGTGAGAATTCGTTGCCCATGAAGTTGAGCTTTTTGCCGGGGTGAGCCATCATATAGGCGATGAACGCCCTTTCTGATGCGAACTTCCCCTCCATGGACTGACTTGACATCTTCCCGAAAAGGGAAGCCTTGCCGTGAACCACTTCATCATGGGATATGGGGAGTATATAATTCTCACTGAACGCATAGAAGAAGGAGAATGTCAGCTTCCCGTGATTACCTGCACGGTAGATGGGGTCTGTGCGCATATAGTCAAGGGTGTCATTCATCCAGCCCATGTTCCACTTGAAGTTGAAGCCCAG
>DGXE01000007.1 GCA_002395525.1 Ruminococcus sp. UBA4240 | reverse complement strand
CATCTCGTGGATGCACTCAAAATATGCGTTTCTGGGATCGTAGCCTGCTTCAACCAGTGTTTCATAGCCTGCCTGCATAAGAGCGCACACGCCGCCGCAGAGGACAGCCTGCTCACCGAAGAGGTCGGTCTCGGTCTCAGTGCGGAAGGTGGTCTCAAGCAGACCTGCCCTTGCGCCGCCTATGCCTAAGCCGTAGGCAAGGCCTATATCCCATGCGTCGCCTGTGGCATCCTGTTCAACGGCGATAAGGCAGGGAGTGCCCTTTCCTGCCTGGTACTCACTTCTTACAGTGTGGCCGGGAGCCTTGGGAGCTATCATGATAACGTTCACATCTGCGGGGGGCTTTATGCAGCCGAAGTGGATGTTGAAGCCGTGGGCAAAGGCAAGGGTCTTGCCGGCGGTGAGATTGGGTGCAATGTCCTTTGCATAGACATCTGCCTGCTTCTCATCGGGTATGAGTATCATGATGACATCGCCCATTTTTGCAGCCTCGGGCACGCTTACTACCTTGAGCCCCTGGCTCTCTGCCTTGGCCTTGGACTTGGAGCCCTCGTAAAGGCCTACCACTACGTTTACGCCGCTCTCCTTGAGGTTGAGGGCATGAGCGTGTCCCTGTGAACCGTAGCCTATGATGGCAACGGTCTTGCCGTCAAGTCTGCCTAAATCGCAGTCTGACTGATAGAAAATTCTTGCGTCTGACATAATAATTCCTCCTGTTTTAGCTTTGTCAAGCGTATTTTATCAAAGGCAGCAGCCCTGCCCTGCATTAAAGCATGACGACTGTATGCCACTGTCTACCTTATGGTGGTCGCTCCCTTTTGTATGGCAATGGGGCCTGTGCGGACTATCTCCTTTATGCCGTAGCCTGAGATCATATCCCTCATGCGCTCTAAGTGCACCTCGGAGTCGCACATCTCCACCGACATGGTGGTAGGTGTCATGTCTATTATCCTTGCCCCCATGATCTCGCATATGGTGAGTATCTCGCTGCGCTGAGTGGGCGCTGCGCCTATCTTGAAGATGATAAGCTCCCTTTCAAGTATCTCATCCGGTGAGAACACCTTTACCTTTATAGTCTCGATGAGCTTGTTCACCTGCTTCTCGATCTGCTGCGCCGTGTGGTCATCCCCGTCTGCCACTATGGTTATGCGGGATATGGTGGGATCCGCAGTGTGACCCACCGCAAGAGAATCTATGTTGAACCCTCTGCGGGCAAAGAGTGCTGTCACCCGTGAAAGCACACCCGCATGGTTCTCTACCAGTACCGAAATAGTGTGTTTCATATCAGCCTCCGTTGAGTGTGGATTCCAGCTTGCTAACGTTGCATTCCAGCAGATATGCCTTCTTTGATGCAACGAGCTTTTCTATCTTCTCTCTGGCCTCATCCATGGTATGGCACTTGTCGGCCTCTATGCCGTATGCTCCCGCAATTGCCGCAAAATCGGGCTTATCCCCGATATCCACGGCTATCTGGTGATCCTCATACTGCTTTGTCTGAAGCTCACGCACCATGCCCAGGCGCTTGTTCTTCATGACGATGATCTTTACGGCAATATCCTCCTGAACTATGGTGGCAAGCTCTGCCATCATCATCTGGAAGGAGCCGTCGCCGCAGACCACTACTACCTCCCTGTCGGGGCAGGCAAGCTTTGCCCCCACCGCACAGGGCAGAGAATAACCCATAGTGCCCATGCCTCCGGAGGTGAGGAATCTCGCCCCGGTGCGGAAGCCGAAGTTGTTGGAGCACCATATCTGGTTCTGTCCCACATCCGCTACGCATATGGCATTTGAGGGCAGAGTGTCGGAGAGCTTTCTTATGAACAGCTTGGGATTTACAAATCCCAGGGTCTCGGGATTGGTGGACACGTCGTTCTTAACCTGTGCCAGTTCATCCAGCCAGCCCCTGTGATTGTCGGGATATTCGCCCTCGGCAAGCTCCGCAAGTATGCCCCGGCAGTCTCCTACAAGGGGTATGTCAACGGGGATGTTCTTGCCTATCTCGGCTGAGTCTATGTCTATGTGGATTATGGTCTTGCCCTCTGCTACAAGGGAAGGTGAGCGTATAGCCCTGTCCCCCACCCTGGCGCCTACCATGATAAGGGTGTCGCACCTGCTGACAGCGGCATTTGCGCTGCGCACGCCGTGCATACCAAGCATACCCAGGTACAGGGGATGATCCGTCTCAAAAATGGAGAGCCCCATCATAGTGGAAACAGCAGGGATGCGAGCCTTTTCCGCAAAGGCTATGGCTTCCTTTACAGCCCCCGACAGGAACACACCGCCCCCCACGCACAGCAAAGGTCTTTCGGACTCAGCCACTGCCTTGCGTATCCTTGCGATCTGCAGGGAATTTGGCTTTACCATGGGGCGGTAGGTGCGCATATGCACCTCTTCCGGGTAGCCCCCCTCGATCATGGTGTTCTGCACATCCTGGGGCACATCCACCAGAACAGGACCCTTGCGCCCTGTGCCTGCGATGTAGAACGCCTGCTTCATTATCTCCGGTATGGTGCTTGCATCCTTTACCAGAAAGGAATGCTTTACAAAGCCCTGTGCAGCACCTGTGGTATCAACCTCCTGGAACACGTCGCAGCCTATCTGATCCGTGGACACCTGGCCTGTTATGCACACAAGGGGTATGCTGTCCGCATAGGCTGTGGCAATGGCTGTAAGGAGATTTGTAGCACCCGGACCCGATGTTGCCACGCACACCGCCGGACGGTTGGTCATACGGGCATAGCCGCTGGCGGCATGGCCTGCATTCGCCTCATGCCGCACAAGGACATGGTGTATATCGGTCTTTGCAAGCTCATCATAGAAAGGGCATATGGTAGCTCCGGGATACCCGAATACGACCCTTACCCCCTCCTTTACAAGAGCCTCGACCATAGCCTGTGCTGCTTTTATCATCGTATCGCTCCTAAACGTAAGAGTATCTGAACGCTTCATGCTCAGCTGACGAAGGCAGGACTGCAACAGCGGTATCCGCCGTGCCCCTTCCCCTGTCAGGCTGTTTGCAGAAAATAATTTATAATATTATACAACAATCAGGGCGCATAGTCAAGTCTAATTTATATTCATGTGAAACACAGCAGAAAATCCCCCTGATGTCAGGGGGATCATGCTTTATTCCTCTTGGTATTACATCATACCTTACAGATCACTTCGTGAACACGAACTCGCCCAGCTCAAAGAGCATCCTGTCCTTGAAATAGTCGCCCATCCAGCCTTCGTAATCCGTGGTTATCTTAAAGTAGACGGCGTGTCTGCCGGTTATGCTTTTAAGCCGTGCGGTGTACTCGCCGCTGCCGTGGCCTATGTCCATAACGCCCACTTCCTCGTCATCCGCATAGATATGCATCTTGCAGTCAGCACCCATGCCGTATATCTTTGCTGTGAGGTTAAGGGTGGTGGCGGAGTCGTCCTCGCCGAAGTCATAGTACTTGTAGCCTATCACATCCCCAGCGTGGATATTGGTGACAACACGCTCGAGAAGGCTCTTTTCGGTTATGAAGGCGGAGCCCTTCAGCACACAGGCTATGTCCGAGGGGGTGACACGGTAGGGGTCAAGGCTTTCCTCAAAGCCTAAGGAAGTCATCTCCACCGTGGGGATGGTGCCGTCCGGGAGTATCTCTATCCTTTCAACACAGGCACGCCTTGACATGATGGTGTTGTTTGTCATCCTGTGGTAGAATATGTACCACTGGCCGTTTATCTGCATGATGGAGCCGTGGTCGTTGCCCCCGGGGAAGTCCACCCCGTTGTCCACTATGAACCCTCTGTACTCAAAGGGGCCTGTGGGAGACTTGGATGTGGCATAGGCAAGGCGGCTGCCCCTCTTCGGGGAATATATCATGTAGTAGGTGTCTCCTATCTTGCGGGGGGATGCCGCTTCAAAGAAGCACTTTTCCTTCTCGTCAAAGCCCCCCTCTGTGGTGGGCTCGCAGGGGATGAAATCCTGTATGCAGGTGCCGTCTATGACCTCATACATATTGTCGGAATTTATCTCAGCCATGAAGGAGCGCTCAAAGCCGCAGTAGATATATGTCCTGCCGTCGTCATCCACCAGCACCCCCGGGTCGATGAACCAGCCGTTGCAGCATATCTCATCGGGGATGGTGTACTTGTACTTGTTCAGCAGCTCAAAGGGGCCTTCGGGTCTGTCGCTGACGGCAACGCAGCCCCTTGCATTGACGATGTAGGCAAACAGGTAGTATCTGCCGTCCTTGCCCTGCACCACGTCCGGGGCGTAGAGCTGGGTGTTGTCGCCGTTCCAGTCGATGTCCGACTTGTGGTCGGCATCGTCACGGGTGTGGAAGATATGGCCGTGGCAGACCCAGTTGTTAAGGTCATTCACGGGGGCAGACCAGCATTTGAGCTTGAAATCGCAGAATTCATCCGCTCCCGCACGGTCGTGGGAGCCGTAGATGTATACTCTGTCGCCGAAAACTCTCGGCTCGCCGTCGGGAATGTATTCCCAAAGAGGAAGATATGGATTCATAGTGTACCTCCTGTTAGAAGCAAGATGCAAGAAGCAAGATGCAAGATTTTGGGATGATGAGCAAACAGCTCGTTTTCCTCTGCAAACAGCAGCCGGAAATCAAAAGCCACGGGCTTTGGCAATAGTGTACCTCCTGTTAGAAGCAAGAGGCAAGATGCAAGATTTTGGGATGATGACCAAACAGCTCGTTTACCTCCGCAAACAGCAGCCGGAAATCAAAAGCCACGGGCTTTGGCAATAGTGTACCTCCTGTCAGAAGCAAGATGCAAGATCTTGGGATTATGTCCAAACAGCTCGTTTCCCTCTGCAAACAGCAGCCGGAGATCAAAAGCCGCGGGCTTTGGCAGTTGCTCGCTGTAAATGCATATTACATCTTTTGTCCCCGATCCGCCAATCAGTATGCTGAGATCAACTCAGATACAGGGAAGTTATGCTGCTTTCTTTGCAGTTTTCTTTGCAGCGGCGGCATTTGTGCCCCTGTCAAGTGTCTTAGCATCCATTATGCCCTTGAGTATCTGCGGATCCTTGAACTGCGCCTTGCTCCTTGAGTAAAAGGCATCAGTCACATCCCACAGCACAGGGCACATATTCCTTTTCCAGGCAGCCTGGGCAACACTTCTGGTGTAGAGGCGGATGGAATCCTCCTCCTTGTTCTTCACAGGGCAGCCGTATTCCCCTATGATGACAGGGATACCCTTGTCAACAAAGTGCTCCTTCATCATGTCCATGTACTTTTCAAGCTCCTTGAAGTCCGCATCGGTGCCCCAAGTCCTGCGGTTCTTGCCCCATGATGCATCCTTGTCGAGTATGGCAAAGGTGGAAGGGGTATAGTAGTGAACGGAGACGGCACAGCGATTCTGGGGGTCATCGGGCATTTTGAAGAGCTCATCGCAGGTGAGGGCAACATCGGTGCCGTAGCCTGCTATCAGCAGATGGCGCTTTTTGTTGTTCCCCTTGGAGCTTCGCACAATGTCAACGAATTTCTGGTTTATTTCATTTAAAAGGTCAAAGCTCTCCTTCTTTCCTTCTGTGCCGCCGCTGTAACGGTTCCACAGGGAATCCCAGCCCCCCTCCTCATTGAGGGACTCAAACACCAGCTTTTCGGAATACTTTGAGAAGCGGTCGCTTATCTGTGTCCATATGCGCTCATACTTGTGCATACATTCGTCCTTGTCCTCGGGGAATTTCTCCCACCAGCCGCCGTCCCAGTGGATGTTGAGGATGACGTACATATCCGCATCTATCGCCCAGCCTACGATCTCATCCGCTCTGTCCATAAGCTCCGGGCTTATGTCATAGTCCCCTGTCATAAGGTTCGACCACGCCACAGGCACACGCAGGGTGTCAAATCCTGCTGCCTTGTAGCCCTTTATCATATCCTCAGTGATGACGGGGCTGCCCCAGGCGGTCTCGTAGCTTCTGACATCAGTGCCGTTTATCCAGCTGCCGCAGCTTTCAAGGGTGTTGCCAAGGTTTATGCCCAGCCCCATGTCTGTGACTATCTCCTGAGTGGTCTTTTCGCTGAAAGCAGCCGCATTTGTGCCGCAGCCGCAGGTGCTGACAGCTGCCGCTGCCGCAAGCCCAAGCGACAGAATACGTGATAATATGCCCTTCATGATTTCCTCCTCCGGTACGTTGGTGTATTTTTCTTATTATAAACCATAGGTGCGCCGTTCTCAATATCCCTGTGAGCTGATTTGATTGACCTTTTGTGCAAATGACATTTCTCCTGTCAGCATCAAGGTCACAGCTCTTTGTCATCAGGTAAACGGATCGTACAAAAAAGCAAAAAATTTTTCATTTTACTTGAAATGAAGGGCGGATATGTGGTATAATAAAAGCAACTATTGTGACCCATGCAGTCTACGGAGGCAGTACAATGCAGGAACTACTTGAACGAAAAAAAGGCTTGCGCAGGAGCATACTCATAGTTGACGATGAATTTGTGGAGCGGGAGGTACTGGGCGCCATGCTCTGCGACCTGTACGAGGTGAAGTACGCAGAGAACGGTGTCACAGCCCTTGACATCATCAGGCGGGACAAGCTGAAGCTTTCCCTTGTGATACTTGATCTGCATATGCCCGAGCTTGACGGCTACGGCCTGCTTAAAGTCATCCGCTCCGACAGCGAACTGCGGCGCATACCCGTCATAGTCCTCACAGCGGAGAAGGAGGCTGAAGTGAAAAGTCTCAGCCTGGGTGCGGCTGATTTCATCACAAAGCCCTATGAGGCTCCGGATGTCATAAGGGCAAGGGTGGGGCACTCCATTGAGCTTGCCGAGGGCAGCATAATCATACACGAAACGGAGCGGGACGACCTGACAGGCCTTTTCAACAAGGAATTCTTCGTTGAATACGGCAAGCGCATATGCGCCCAGAACGAGAATATGTCCATGGATGCCATAGTGCTGGACATAAACCGCTTCCACATGATAAACGAGCTGTACGGCAGGGATTACGGCGACAAGGTGTTAAAGGTCATAGGGAACAGCCTCCATGAGATAGTCCGCCAGAGCGGAGGTCTTGCCTGCCGCTCCGGCACCAACAGCTTCGCTATGTACATCCCCCACAGCACTGCTCTGAGGGAAAATCTGGACAGATATGTTGAAAAGCTGGGGCAGGACTTCGGTGAACGCAGGGTCAGCGTGCGCATAGGTGTATACTGCGATGACGGCAGCGTTACGGATATGGAGCGCAGACTCGACTGCGCAAGCCTTGCCTGCCACAAACTGAGGAACAGTTATTCCACCTGCTATGACTTTTACAACGCAGATCTGCACACAAGGGAGCTGCACGAGGAACGGCTCATAAGCGGCATCGACAGGGCACTTGAGGAAAATCAGTTCCGGGTGTTCTATCAGCCCAAATACAGCATCAGAGGGGACAAGCCCGTCCTTTCCAGTGCAGAGGCGCTGGTAAGATGGTTCCACCCGGAATTCGGCACCGTAAGCCCCGGTGAGTTCATATCCCTGTTTGAGAGCAACGGACTGATACAGAAGCTGGACCGCTTTGTGTGGAACAGGGCCGCATCCCAGATACGGGAATGGAAGGACAGGTACGGGGTATACATCCCTGTTTCCGTCAATGTTTCAAGGGTGGATGTGTTTGACCCGGAGATATGCAAGGTGCTGACGGGCATTGCGGAGAAAAACGGACTGCCCTGCGAAAAGCTCATGCTGGAGGTGACCGAATCCGCCTACACCGACAACGCCCTCCAGATAATCGACACCGTATCCGCACTGCGCAGCTTCGGCTTCAAGATCGAAATGGACGATTTCGGCTGCGGATACTCCTCCCTCAATATGCTCACATCCATGCCCATAGATGCCCTGAAGCTGGACATGAAGTTCATACGCAACATCTGCACAAACCCCAAGGACTACCGCCTTGTAGGCATAATCATAGACATTGCAAGGCTGCTGGAGGTGCCTGTCATTGCGGAGGGCGTGGAGACAAGGGAGCAGATGGAGCTGTTGAAGGCCATAGACTGCGATATCATCCAGGGCTACTATTTCTCAAAGCCGCTGCCGGCGGAGGAATTTGAAAAGCTTATCACTGCGGAGGTGTGCTGATGCTTACCATAGATGATCTGAGAGCCTTCGGGGCTGATGTGGACGAAGGGCTCATGCGCTGCATGAACAAGGAGGATTTTTATCTCATGCTTGTGGGCAGGGCGATAGATGACCATAGGCTCACAGCCCTTGAACAGCAGCTTGCGGCCGGGGATCTGGATGCCGCCTTTGAAACAGCCCACGCACTGAAGGGGCTGTATGCGACTCTTTCCCTCACTCCCCTCACCGGGCCCGTAAGCGAAATGACAGAGCTTCTGCGCAGCAGGACGGATACGGATTATTCGGAGTATCTCTCCTGTGCGAAGGAGCAGTTTGAAAAGCTTTGTGCGATAAAGAGGTCAGAATGAGATTCAGCAGTAAAAAGACTGTCACCGTGGTGGTGGCAGGCAGTATCCTCATTGCGATGATACTGATAGCGGGCACTATATGGACAGGGCACATGGCAAGGCAGGACACGGAAAAGGCGGTGCGAGCCGTCAGCCTTCTGTATCTGGATGAGCTTGCAGGCAGGCGTGAGCAGGTGGTGGATTCCACTCTGCGCAAGAATATATCCGACCTGAAAACGGCAGTGGAGATGATGACAGAGGAGGATCTGTCGGATATGGAGCATCTGCAGGGCTATCAGGCGAGGATGAAGCGCATCTATACCCTGGAAAAGTTTGCCTTTGTGGACTCCGACGGGCTTATCTATACATCCCAGGGGACAATGGACGATATTGCGGACTACAATATAGACTACCTGAACATACAGGAGCCGGAGATATCTCTGAAGGAGACAGCGGACAAAACAGACGTGATAATCGCCGTACCCCTTGAGGACATGGAATTTGAGGGCAAAAGGCTCAATGTCTGCTTTATGGAGATAGACATGGACACTATGCTTGAAGGGGTGTCCCTCATCTCCGACAACAACGGCACCACCTTCTGCAACATCTACACCAAGGAGGGCAAAGCCCTCACCAACATGGTGCTGGGCGGCCTTGCCGTGGAGGACAACCTCTTGTCTGCACTGGATCAGGCCGAATTCGAGGACGGCTATTCCGCCGAGAAGGTTCGCTATGACTATGAGAACGGTGTGAACGGCGTAGTTTCCTTCACCTACAACGGCACAAGCGAGACCCTCTCCTACGTGCGGGTCAACGGCACGGACTGGATGCTCACCTACCTTATACGGGAAAACGTCATAAGTGCGGAGATAGGCAATGTTTCAAGGGGCATAATCGTAAGGAGCCTGCTGCGCACTGCCATTACAGCGGCGATAATGGTGCTGTTCTTCCTCATCCTTTTCTATCAGAACAAGAGGGCAGTCATGCTGGCTGTGGAAAAGGAGAAAATGGAGGCTGAGAACCGTGTGAAGCAGGAGGAGCTGGAGCACCGCCTGGAGCTTCAGGACGAGCTTCTCCGTCAGGAGCAGCAGCGGACACAGCAGGATTACATGATAACCGCACTGGCATCGGACTACCGCAGCGTTTACTTTGCGGATCTGGATAAGGATCACTGCATCTGCTACCGCTCCTCCACCTCCCCGGAGGAAGGCCCCCAGGTGGGGGATGAGATGTCATTCAGTGAGGCATTCACCCGCTATGCGGCTGAAAGAGTGGATGAAAGCTATCGGGAGGGCTTCCTGCAGTTCATTGACCCGGACAATATCCGCCGCCGCCTTGAAAGCGAGCACATTCTCACCTACCGCTACCTTATAGTGAGAAACGGCACGGAGAGCTACGAAATGCTCCGTATCGCAGGGGTGGACAGTGCGGAAAAGAAAATAGACAACCAAATACACGCCATAGGTGTGGGCTTTACGGACATTGATGCGGAGATGCACGATCAGATGGCTCAGAACCAGGCTCTCGGGGATGCACTCACTGCCGCCATGGAGGCAAGCCGTGCAAAGACTGCCTTCCTTTCAAACATGAGCCACGAGATACGTACACCCATGAATGCCATCATAGGCCTTGACAGCATCGCCCTCAACGACCCGGACATATCCGCACAGACAAGGGAATATCTGGAAAAGATAGGTGTATCCGCAAACCACCTTCTGGCGCTTATCAACGACATTCTGGATATGTCGAGGATAGAATCCGGCAAGATGAGCCTTAAAAACGAGGAATTCTCCTTCTCTGCCCTGCTCGAGCAGATAAACACCATGTTCAGCACCCAGAGTGCCGAAAAGGGGCTCCGCTACAACTGCCGCATGAAGGGCACACTTGATGACCGCTACATCGGCGACAGCATGAAGCTAAAGCAGGTGCTTATCAACATTCTGAGCAATGCCATAAAATTCACCCCGGAGGGCGGGGACATCGACCTTACAGTGGAGCGCACGGCACAGTTTGACGGCAAGTCGGTTCTCCGCTTTACCGTAACTGACACGGGCATCGGCATGAGTGAGGACTATCTGCCCCACATCTTTGATTCCTTCAGCCAGGAGGACAGCTCCGCCACCAACAGATACGGCAGCTCCGGCCTCGGCCTTGCCATTACCAAGAACATTGTGGAGATGATGAACGGCAATATCGAGGTAAAGAGCAAAAAGGGGGAGGGCACCACCTTTACCGTCACCGTGACCCTTATGGATTCCACCCGCAGGGGCACAGAGCAGGGCGAACATCAGATAGCTCCAAGCGAAATGAGCGTGCTTGTTGTGGATGACGACCCTGTTGCCTGTGAGCACGCAAGGCTTGTGCTCGAAAAGGCGGGCATAGCCTGTGATGTGGTATATTCGGGGGCAGAGGCTCTTGAAGCGGTAAAGCTGCGCCACGCCCGCTCCAATCCCTACAACCTGATCCTTGTGGATCTGAAAATGCCCGACATGGACGGCGTGGAGACCGCAAGGGAGATACGCAAGATCATCGGACAGGAATCTGCTATCATCATTATCACCGCATACCGCTGGGACGATGTTATGGAGGATGCGGTGGATGCAGGGGTAGACGGCTTTGTGGCTAAGCCACTGTTTGCCAATGCCATACTGGAGGAATTCTCCTCGGCGCTGAACAGGAAAAACGCCGCAAAGGATCAAAAGCCACGCACCGAACTTAAAGACAGACACATACTGCTTGCGGAGGATGTTGACATCAATGCGGACATAATCATGATGGTGCTTGCCATGCGTGAGATGACCTGCGAGCGTGTGTCAAACGGCCGTGAGGCGGTGGACAGATTCAGAGAGAGCAAGCCCGGCTTCTACGATGCCATACTTATGGACATACGTATGCCTGAAATGGACGGGCTTGAAGCAACAGGCGTTATCCGCAGCCTTGACCGTGAGGACGCAAAGAGCGTACCCATCATCGCACTGACCGCAAATGCCTTTGATGAAGATGTGCAGCGCAGCCTGCAGGCGGGAATGAACGCCCACCTGAGCAAGCCCATCGACAATGATGCCCTCTTTGCCATACTCGAGGAGCTTATCAGGGACAGATAGGCATACAGACAAAGAAAGAACCGCAGAAGCAGCCCTCCTGCGGTTCTTTTGTCATTGTATGAGGGTCACTGATCCTCTTCCACGCCTGCCTCGGCAAACTCCTGGCTGAGGGCAGCGGTCTTGTTCACTATGCTTGCATCCTTGTAGGTGCTGACCACCGCAGCCACCCGTTCACGGATATCCTTCCTGTTGGCATATGCCGCATCCATAAGGCCTTTGAGCTGCTGCAGGAAACTGTCCGTATCAAAGGGGATGGGGCAGCCGATGTGGATAAGGTCGTTATCCGTCTTTTTAAGGCCTTCCTCCGCCATGAGCTTTTCCTCATAGAGCTTTTCCCCGGGGCGAAGTCCGGAGTAGACTATCTTTATGTCCACATCGGGCTTGAAGCCGCTGAGCTTGATGAGGTTCCTTGCAAGGGTGTCTATCTTCACGGGTGAGCCCATGTCCAGGACGAATATCTCCCCGCCCTTCGCATAGGTGCCTGCCAGCATTACAAGCCCCACAGCCTCGGGTATGGTCATGAAATAGCGGATTATATCCGGGTGAGTGACGGTAACAGGTCCTCCCTGCTCGATCTGCTTCCTGAAAACAGGGATAACAGAGCCGTTGGAGCCTAAGACATTGCCGAAGCGCACTGCCACGAACTCTGTCCTGACCCTGCCGCTGAAGCTCTCCGCAGGCTTATGGCTGCCGTGGGTGTAGAGCTGGGGGATGTCCTCTATCCGCCCCGCCTTTATCTTTGCGTCAAAGGACTGGATTATCATCTCGCACAGCCGCTTTGATGCACCCATGATGTTGGTGGGGTTTACCGCCTTGTCCGTGCTTATGAGCACAAAGCGCTCACAGCCGTGTACCATAGCCGCATATGCGGTCTTGTAGGTGCCTATGGCGTTGTTCTTTATGGCTTCACAGGGGCTGTCCTCCATAAGGGGGACGTGCTTGTGAGCCGCCGCATGATATACTATCTGGGGCCTGAACTCCTCGAATATCTGATAGAGCCTTCTGCTGTCACGCACGGAGCCTATCAGGGTCTCAAGGTGAAGATTTGGATATTTTTCACGCAGCTCCAGCTGTATGGAATAGGCGTTGTTCTCATACACATCGAATATGATGAGCATTTTCGGGCTGTGCTTTGCTATCTGGCGGCAAAGCTCGGAGCCTATGGAGCCGCCGCCCCCGGTGACCAGCACCACCTTGTTGTTGATGTACTCGTAGACGGCGCTCATATCAGCCTTGATAGGCTCACGCCCCAGAAGATCCTCTATGGATACATCCTTCATCTGGCTGACGGTGACACGCCCCCGCACCAGATCTACCATGCCCGGTATCTGCTTTACCTCGCAGTCGGTCTCGTTGCAGATGCCGATTATCTCCTTCTTGTCCTCCACAGAGGCGGAGGGGATGGCAATGTATATCTTATCCGCATTGTATTTTTTGACGTTCACAAGGATGTCATCCCTGCCGCCTGCAACAGGCACGCCCTCAACATAGCGGTCCCACTTGTTGGAGTTGTCGTCGATGAAGCAGACAACCTTGTCACGTATCTCCTTGGAGGTGTTGATGTCACGCAGGAGCATCCTGCCTGCCTCCCCGGCACCGATTATCATGACACGCCCCTCTGCCGCATCGTCCCTGCGGACAGCCGTCCTCATGAGGAGGGCGAAGCGGTAGCTGAAACGGGGTATGAGGAGAAGCCCGCTTTGCAGGATAAATCCGAAGAAGTAGTATGAAAGGGGCATCCTGTCGAAGATGATGCTTATGAGCACACTGTGGAGCACAGATGAGGTAACGGATCCTGCCGTCGTCCTCATAAGCTCGGAATAGCTGGAATACCTCCAAATGCCCCTGTACATTCCCCATAGTCTGAATATGGCCACGCTGATGACCGCCCATATAGGCACAAAATAAAGAAAATCCTTCCAGTATTTTGAAGGAATGGCAGAATACTGGCAGTCGAACCGCACCCAGAGGGCACAGAAGTAGGACATTGCCACCGCTATAACATCATATATCATCAGAAAGACCGCAATGATCTGCCAGTGCTCGATCCTGTGAGCCCTGCGGTTTTTGTTCTCAGTCAAATCTACACCACCCCAAACTGCAGCTGCACATCAGCAGCCTGCACCGATACATGATAGATTATACCAAAATCCCCCTGATAAGTCAATGCTTAATTCTAAAAAAAATGCATAGCTAAGAAACGCCCCATTGAGCGATTTGCACAGCATTCTCCCGGTCATAAAACGTTTTCGGTGCTGTAAGTTCCAAAGCAGCAACTGCAGGTCATCAGAAAAAAGCATGCAAAAAGACTTTTTCTATTGAAATCCGGTACGCATGATGATATAATGTTGGGGATGATCCTGCAACAGTCATTGTACACCACACATTAAAAAGGTGATATTATGAAGAATACTATACATACCCTTATCTGTGCGGCAGTCTGTACGGCACTGCTGACCTCCTGCGCCAACACAGCCGCTCCGGACACGGGTACCACCTCGCTGACAGAGAGCCTGACGGCAGTAACGGTGTCCGAGGAAACAGCCGCAGTCCCCGACGTGCAGGAGGAGCCGCTCCCGGCGGCAGTCACCTTTTCCCGCCCCACAGGGGTATACGGGGAGGGCTTCGAGCTTGCCCTTTCAGCGGAGGAGGGGGAGATATTCTACACCACAGACGGCAGCGACCCCACATCGGACAAGGGGCAGCTCTACACAGCCCCCATTGCGGTGGCTGACCGCAGTGGGGACAAAAACGTCATCGCCGCAGTGGATCCCACTCTCATCGCCGCCTCCTTCTGCGAGAGGAACGAGGACAAGACCGCCTTTGTCTCCACCCTTTCAGCCCCGGAGGATACACAGGTGGACAAGTGTACTCTCATACGGGCAGCAGTAAGGTATCCCAACGGCACCTATTCAGCAGAGAGTACCGGGGTATACTTCATCGGCACAGCCGAAGAGCATATCAGGGGGCTTTCAGAGAGCTGCGCTGCCGCAGGCGGGGATCTGGCAGTCATTTCGCTGGGGATAGACTACGAGGATCTTTTTGACGGCGAGCGGGGCATATACGTCAAGGGGAACACCTACGCAAAAGCCTTTGAGGAATACATCAAGGAAAAGGGGCACGCAAAAGACCCGGAGGACGGCAGGGCACTCCCCGCAAACTACAAGCAGCGGGGCAGAGAGTGGGAAAGGCCAGCTGTAATGGAGCTCATGGAGTTTTCCGGGGACGGCACGGCAAAGACTGTTTTGTCCCAGAACTGCGGCGTGCGCATACAGGGGAACTATTCCCGCTCGGACGTACAGAAGGGGCTGCGGCTCTATGCCCGCAGCAGCTACGGCAAGAAGAGCTTTGAATACCCCATATTCGGTGAGGACTATGTAAACGATGCGGGACAGGTCATGGACAGGTTCGACACCTTTATCCTCCGTGCCGGGGGCAACTGCGCCTTCACCGCAAAGTTCAACGACACCTACTGGCAGTCACTGTGCCGTGACACCGAGTGTGAGACCAAGAGGTCACGCCCCTGTGTGGTGTACGTAAACGGTGAATACATGGGGCTTTACGTCCTTGAGGAGGACTACACCGACGATCATTTCGAGGATCTCCACGGTGTGAAGAAGGAAGATGTGGTGGTCTACAAGGGTGATGCGGAGGCATATGCCATTGGCTACAAGCTGGACGAGGGGGAGATACCCCCGGGAGAAGACGAGTCCTATTATTTCAGGGAGCTTTACAGCTTCTTCGCCGCTCACAGTGACTGCCGCTCCGAAGAGGATTACAGCGCCCTGTGCGCACTTGTGGACCCTGAGTCCGTAAGGGACTATTTTGCGGTGGAGTGCTGGATAAACAACAAGTGGGACTGGCCGGGGAAAAACTGGTCCATGTGGCGCACCACATCAGAGGAACCGGGAAACAAATATGCAGACACCCGCTGGCGGTTCATGTTCTACGACATGGAGTTCGGGGGTGTCAGCGGCAAGGGGGATATCCAGACCAACACCGTCAAGGAGGACAACTACAAGCGCTTAGGGCTCCTTGACAAAGGCACGGGGAACCCGGCGGTGCTGTGCTTTGCCTACATGATGACCAATGAGGGCTTCAGAAAGGACTTTGAGGGCACCCTCACAGGGCTTTCCGAAGGCATATTTGAAAAGCAGCGGGCACTTGCAGCTCTGGATGAGTTTGAAGCCGTATACGCCCCACTCTACGAGCAGTTCTTTGACAGATACCCGGGCACAGGGGATGCTGAAGGTGCGCTTTACGGCGGCTACGCAAGCTCCCAGTGCATCCGTGACTTTGTGACAGAGAGGGCGGAACACATCCACAGGCAGGTGGAATTCATTGAAGAAACACTGTCAGATGAATGAAGGGCTTGATGTCCTCTTTCCCCTCTGCGCTTAGTTTAGCTGATAGCTGATAGTGAATAGCTGTTGGTGACGGAGAATTGCCTGCCTCACAAAGCAAGCCGGGCACAGAGAAAGTCAAGCCGCTCGATCTCTGTCACAACGTTTTATCCTGCATTCCGTACGGCAGAAATAGGTCCATGTGTTATTGACATTTTGACAAAACTGTGATATTATGATGAATGAATAGAAATGAACAGGCTTTTTCCTGCACCGGATCTTCAAAGGAGGCACCTATGTGCTAAAGGAGGAGACCACCACCTTTGCAGGCGCTGAGGTAAAGCTTGAGACCATGAGCGAGGCTGATGTGAAGCTGCATACGGATCTCATAGCCTCCAACACCCATATCAGCAGGATAAACAAACGCATCTACTCCATAATTGAGGAGGAGGCAAAGCCCTTCTTCGACGGTGCGTCCACTGTGGATCAGTGCGCCGCCAATATACAGTCAAGGGTGTCGCTTTATCTGGATGAACAGTACAACTGATTCAAAAAGCAAGGTATCACTATGAAAAGATTTATCAAAACCAGATCCCTCAACAGAATGGTGAAGGAACCTGAGGAGATCATGCAGCTCTCCGAGGAAAACTATTCCGCATATGTGGAAGAGGCTGTCCGCATGATGCTTGATGCCCCTGAAAAGCACGTCGTGCTGCTGTCGGGTCCCTCCGGGTCGGGGAAGACCACCACAGCCCTGCGCATCGTAGGGCGCATTGAGGAAATGGGGGGGCAGGCATCCGTCATCTCCATGGACAACTACTTCCTCCCCGCCTCTGAATTTGAGCACAGGGACATTCCCCGTGACGAAAACGGAAACGTTGACCTTGAGTCACCCCAAAGGCTTGATATCCCTCTGTTCTGCGAGCATCTGGAAAAGCTGGCAATGGGGCAGGAGGTGCAGATGCCCCTGTTCCGCTTTGCGGATCAGTCAAGGCGGGGCTATACTCCCCTGCAGCGCAGCGAGGGGGAATACATCATCATAGAGGGGATACACGCCCTCAACCCCATAGTCACAGGGGCTGTGGACGAGTATTGCAGCAAGATATTCGTGTCGGTGAACACCCGTGTCCGTGATGATGAGGGGGAGATGCTCTGTGCCAGGCACATAAACCTCCTGCGCCGCCTGTGCCGGGACAGCCTTTTCCGCAAGAGGGGGCTGCGTGAGACCTTCTCCATGCTCCCCAGCGTGACCCGTGGGGAACAGCTGTACATCATGCCCTTCAGAAACCGTGCAGACATCAGGGTAGACACCTTTATGCCCTTTGAGCTTTCTGTGTACAAGCACGTTCTCTACCGGAGCCTCAGAGAGGATCACGATGCCCTGTGCGGCTATGATGCCTATAACTTCATCATGCGCTTTCTTGAAGAGATCGACCCTGTGGATCCCGAATATGTGTGGAAAAACTCCATCGTAAGGGAATTCATCGGGGGCAGCGAGCTGGAATACTGACACTGCTATGACTAAAAGATCCTTTGTTCTCCCCCTATCCGTGGTGCTGTGTGTCCTTCTTCTGTACCTGTGCGTGCGTGTGGGCAGCGTGGACACATCCCCGTTGCAGATAGCACGCATAGCTGCCCATAAGATATTCGGCACCTCAGCTGAGGGCATCGAGCCCGGCAAGATATCCATAATATGGAATATACGCATACCCAGAGTGCTGACCTCCTTTCTGGTGGGGGCGGCACTTTCTGCGGGAGGGGTCATCATGCAGTCCGTGCTGCAAAATCCCCTTGCCTCCGCCTATACCCTTGGGGTGTCCTCCGGGGCATCCGTGGGGGTGACAGGGGTGATGATAGCCTCCTCCTATTTCCCACTGCTGCTCACAGGCAGAGTGCTCATGCCGCTCTCAGGCTTTGTCTGCGGCTTTCTGACTGTGGCGGCGGCACTCGCCCTTTCACGGCTGGTCTCCGGCTCCTCAAGGAATTATGCGGTGATACTCACGGGAATGGTGCTGTCGCTGTTCCTCAATGCGGTAATAGTCCTTGTGTCCTCCTTTGACATAAGGTATACAGCCCGTATTCAGCTTTGGCAGATGGGCTCCTTCGGGGGCAGCACATTCTACAATGCAGCCATTATGGGGGCTGTGGATATACTGTGCCTTGCAGTGCTCATGTGTATGTCCTCCGAGCTTGATATGCTCACCTTCGGCGAGCGGCAGAGCACGGCTATGGGGGTAAACACCTCACGGTCACGGGTGGTGCTGCTGCTCATAGCCTCCGTGCTGACAGGGGTCTCCGTCTGCTTTTCGGGGATAATCGGCTTTGTGGATCTTATCGCCCCCCATGTGGTAAGGCGGATATTCGGCCCCGGGCACAAGAAGCTCCTTCCGCTGTCCATGCTGTACGGGGGCACCTTCATGGCGCTGTGCGATCTGGTTTCCCGCTCCCTGTTCGCTCCCCGTGAGATCTCGGTAGGGGCGGTGACCGCCATGATCGGCGCACCCTTCTTTGCCTATCTTTTCTTCGGGAGGAAAAAGCTTTGACAGACTATGCAGTCAGCATGAAAAACGTGAACGCCTGCTACGTCAGAGGAAAAAACGTGCTTGAAAACGCAAGCCTTGACATACCCTTCGGCGTGTCGGTGAGCGTTGTGGGGATAAACGGCAGCGGCAAGACTACTCTTCTGCGGGCGATGTGCGGCATGGTGGATACCAGCGGCACAGTCACTTTGGCTGGGCATGACATAAGCAGGATGAAGCGCCGTGACATTGCCCGCTACGTATCCGTCATGGAGGCCGACGAGGGGGGCAGCCCCGACTTTACCGTGAGGGAAGCGGTGGCAATGGGCAGATATGTCCACAAGAGGGGCATATTCGGCACCGACCCGGACAGGGGCGCAACAGAAAGAGCCCTGTGCGAAACAGGGCTTGAAGATGCGGCTGAAAAAAAGGTGACAGAGCTTTCCGGGGGGCAGCGGCAGAGGGTGTGCCTGGCACGGGTATTTGCCCAGCAGACACCCATAATACTCCTTGATGAGCCTATGAATTTCCTCGACCTGAAATACCGGACAGAGCTGATGGAATACCTTATGCGCTGGAAGCAGGGTCACACCGAGGTGGACGGCATATCCTACCAAAACACCCTCATAGGCGTTCATCATGATCTGAGCCTTGCACGGAGCATGGCGGAGTATATGATATTTGTAAAAGAGGGTAAGATCCTCATGTATGACAGGATCGAAAGCTTAGACCTGAGAGACGCACTGAAAGCCGCATACGGCATGGATGCCTATGCCGTCATGCAGGAAATGGCAGAATACTGGAAATAGATGCAGGAAGCAAAAAGCACGGCAGAAGTCAGGAGCAGCTTTAAGCGGAAAGGATAATATGAAAGTTACAGACATACTTAAAAACAATGAGGTGACCATCTCCTTCGAGGTGTTCCCTCCCAAGACCGATGACAAATTCGACTCCGTGGAAAGGGCGGCGGAGGAGATAGCCTCGCTGCACCCTCATTTCATGAGCGTGACCTACGGGGCGGGGGGCGGCACCTCCCGCAACACCGCAGAGCTTGCCTACCGTATCCAGGAGAGATACTCCACACCGGTGCTGGCGCACCTTACCTGTGTATCATCCACAAGGGAATACGTAAAGGGCATGGTGGAGGAGTACCGTTCCAAGGGGATAGAGAACATAATGGCACTGCGGGGAGATATCCCGAAGGAAGGCCGCACGGTCTTTGACTATGCCCACGCCTCACAGCTCATCTATGACATAAAGAGCGTTGCACCGGACATTTGCATAGGCGGCGCCTGCTATCCCGAGGGGCACGTTGAATGTGAGCGTCAGAGCGAGGACATCCTGCACCTGAAGGAAAAGGTGGAGGCAGGCTGTGACTTCCTCACCACACAGATGTTCTTTGACAACAACACCCTCTACAACTTCCTCTACCGCATACGGGAAAAGGGGATAGAAGTGCCGGTGCTGCCTGGTATCATGCCCATCACCAATGTAAAGCAGGTGGCACGCTCCGTGGCACTGTCCGGAGCCACCATACCCCAGCGCTTCCGCACTATGGTGGACAGATTCGGGGATGACCCTGCCAAAATGGAGCAGGCGGGGGTCATATACGCCACAGAGCAGATAATCGACCTTATAGCAAACAATGTGAACCACATCCATGTATACTCCATGAACAAGCCCCACATAGCGGCAGGGATAATGAAGGCACTGAGCAGCATAATAATGAATAATGCATAATGGGAGGGCTTGCCTGCCTCTTTGGCAGCTGTTGTCCGAGTGTACAGTGTACAGTTGGGTGACGGAGGCTCGATAGCCTGATTCCCTCTTTGCTCGCTGCGCTTGGTTTGCTTTGTAATGAAAGTGTGCAGTGACTGGGATCAACTGTACCCATAATATCTATATAAGCCTTTATAAGCATATGTCAATAAAATTCGCAGCTCATCATGCTTGACAAAATATGCAGCGGGTTGTATAATGTTCATTGCCGGTGTGCCGGAGGAGCTCCTGTGCCGGCAAGCTGACCAAACGGAGGAAAAGCAATGAACAAGAAACTGTTACTTACCATCACTGCGGCGTGTATGCTGCTTACCGCCTGCGGGCAGGGCGCATCACAGACCGCTTCCCAGACAGCTGCGGCTGATACTTCTGCTGAGACTGCGGCTGAGACTGCTGCCCCGGTTGCAGACAGCACAGCCAAGCCCGATACCGACAGGGCGGGCAATCCCATAACCATCCCCGATGAGGTGGACAGGATAATCTCCCTCAACCCTGCCACCACACAGACTCTGCTGGACTTCGGCCTTGCGGATAAAATAGTTGCGGTGGATGAGTATTCAATGAGCTATGCGGACAGGCTGGCAGCCGATATCCCCGTATACTCCATGTATGAGCCCGATCAGGAGAGCATGGTGGCTTTAGAGCCTGACATCGTGTTCACTTCCGGCATGGTCTATGCGGGAGGGGACAATCCCTACATCAATGTGGTCAATGCCGGGGTGTGTGTTGCGGATATACCCAGCAGTGCTTCCATTGCAGCCATAGAGGACGACATCCGCTTTATCGGTGCCTGCGTGGGTGAAGAGGAAAAGGCGGAAAAGACCGCCGATGATATGCAGGCAAGATTCGACGAGCTCAAGGCCATAGGCGACACCATACCCGCCGAGGAGAAAAAGAGCGTCATGTTCTGGCTCTCCGTCCCCGATGACAGCTATCCCACCATATACACCGTGGGCAGCGGCACCTTCATTGACGAGATGATAAACGCCATAGGCGCTGTAAATGCCGCCGGCACGGAGGAGGGCTGGCCCGCATTCTCCGAGGAGGCTGCCATTGCCGCAGACCCGGACATCATCCTTCATTCTGTGTCCTATGTGCCCAACGTGGCAGGGAGCATTTCATCCCGTGCAGGCTGGGAGAACACGAAGGCTGTCAAGAGCGGTGCCATCTACTATGTTGACGAGAACACCTCCAACCGTCCCAACGCCCATGTGATAGAGGCAATGGAGGAAATGGCAAAGCTCATATATCCCGACAAATACTGATCTCATCCAAATGAGAACTGATGACTGCCGTACAAGGAGGGGCTGCTATGCGTGAATCACTGCTCACCATACCCATAAGCGAGATACTCGAACCCGATGAGGGCTGTCCCTTCTGTCATCTGCGGGATACCCTGGAGCAGCGCACTGTGGAATACATCATGGGCGCTGCCATGATGGAGCCTGATGTGCGGATAGAGACCAACAAGGCAGGCTTCTGCCACCCCCATTTCAAAATGATGCTAAAACAGAAGAACCGCCTTTCACTGGCGCTTATGCTGCAAACTCACCTTGACGAGCTGGGGGGCACCGTATCGGCACGGAAAAAGCTCTTTGAGCCGAAGGATGCGAAGAAGAGGCGCATCTCCGACATAAACACAGGATGCTTTGTGTGCGACAAGGTAGACTGGGGCTTTCAGCGGCTGCTCAGGACATTCTTTGAGATGATAGGCGACCGTGAGGTGGCAGGCAGGTTCTCCACAAGGGAATACATCTGCCTTCCCCACTATGATATGCTGCTGGAGAACGCTCCGAAATACCTTAAAGGCAAGGAGCTTGAAAACTTTGAGAAGCTGGCTTCCGACCTTATACTCCCCTACATAAAGACCCTTTACGGAGATGTTTCCAAGTACTGCTCCATGTACGACTACCGCAACACGGCCAAGGATGCGGACTGGGGCAGCTCAAAGGACAGCATAGAGCGAAGCATAAAATTCCTCACATCAAGGGATTGACATGAAAAAGCCCGCACCTGTCATACCGGGTGCGGGCTTTACTGTGTATATGCTGCAGATTTGATACTCTTCGGAGTGCGAACAAATGCGCCCCATTTTTAATGAGGCGCATATGTCTGCGGGGGCTCCCCACTGGAGCTGGAAACGTGACTTGAACACGCGACCTGCGCATTACGAATGCGCTGCTCTACCAACTGAGCTATTCCAGCCTGTGTCATGCGACTTACTTATTCTACAACATTCGTTCCAAAAAGTCAAGCCCTTTTTCAAAAAAGTTGGAAATACGGTTGACTTTTTCCTGTGAAGGTGCTATACTATTCCTATGCAGGGCGTACCCTGCATGGCATAAAGCGTTGAGGGAGAAAGCCGCCGGCTGTTACAGGCCTTTCCAGAGAATGTGGGGATCTGCTGTGCAGATGCTGTGACCCCATCTAAGGTCTTATCCGACGGACACCATCTTCCGAGCCCGGCTAATGACCGGCGCAGCCACTGCGTTACAAGGGAGCGGCAAAAGCCGCATGAGGCATGGGAGACCATGTGAACCACGGGTGGAACAGCGATACCGTCGCCCCGAGGAGAGCGTTCTGCACAGAACGGTCTCCTTATTTTTATAGCAAACGGCAAAGTGCTCTTCCCTTGGATGAAAAGGAGAAGTATATTGAACAACAGACTTTCTGACTTAGGGGTAAGGCTCAGATCCCTGGGGATATTCAGGAACGTACTTGAACTGCGCACGATGCAGAGCATACTGCGGATGCTTGAGGAGCAGACCCCGGACAGCGTGGGGGAATTTGCCTTTAACATATACAGGCACAGGGCGAACATCTCCGACTACATACTCAAAGCTGTGCTTGAAGATGAGAACCCCTATCTCATCAAGAAAGCCCGCAGGGAAGCTGTCCCCGCCGTAATGGACAGATCCGTGCAGGGGGAGCTGAGCTTCTTTGAGGAGCTGAGTATGCTCACCACCAACGATGTGCGCACCTGTATGGGATACAACGGGTATCTCCCGGAATGGGACATCACCCCCCACGATTTCAAAGCCATATACCACGACAGGCTTGACACCCTGTTTACCAAGGGCTACGGCATATATGCCAAATACGATGCCTTTATGCTGAAAAACGGTGCAGTCACCCCGGTGCTCACCCCGGATCCCCAGAAGCTGTGCGATCTGCTTGAATACGAGGTGCAGCGGCAGAAGGTCATCGACAACACAAGGGCGCTGATCAGGGGGCTGCCTGCCGCAAACTGCCTGCTCTACGGAGATGCGGGCACAGGCAAATCCTCCACGGTAAAGGCTGTGGCGAATGAATTCGCATCCCAGGGGCTGCGGCTCATTGAGCTCAAGCGCTCGGATCTTCATCTTCTGCCGGATGTGATGGAGGAGATAGCGGACAATCCGCTGAAATTTATCATCTTCATAGATGACCTTTCCTTCTCCTCCGACGATGCTGATTTCTCCACATTAAAGGCAGTGCTGGAGGGCTCGGTGTCCTCACGCTCCGCAAATGCGGTGATATATGCCACATCCAACAGGCGGCACCTGGTTCGGGAGAGCTTTTCCGACCGCAGAGGGGACGACATCCACGCCGCAGACACAAGGGAGGAGCTGTCAAGCCTTTCAGAACGCTTCGGTCTGAAGGTCACATTCCTCAAACCCGACAAGGACACATATCTGCACATAGTGGAGCACCTTGCCGAAAGCTACGGCATAGATATGCCCCGTGAGGAGCTGTTCGCAGGGGCTGAGAGCTATGCCCTGCGCAGGACAGGGCGCAGCGGACGGGCGGCAAGGCAGTATGTGGAATCACTCAAATCCGCAAAGGGGCAGGGATAGCACGCCCTCCCCCATCATCATACACAAACAGATTCAGATAACCGAAAGGAAGTAAAGCAATGGTAAAATTAACTCTCAAGGACGGCTCTGTAAGGGAATGTGAGGCAGGCACTCCCGCCTCCGAGGTCATCAAGGGCATAGGCATGGGGCTGTACAAGGCTGCCTGTTGTGTAAAGCTCAACGGAAAGGTATGCGATATGCGCACGCCCCTCAACGAGGACTGCGAATTCGAGGTATGCACCTTTGACAGCGAGGACGGCAGGAAGACCTACTGGCACACCACCGCCCACATCTGCGCCCAGGCTGTAAAGCGCATATACCCCGATGTGAAGCTGTCCATAGGTCCTTCCATAGACAGCGGCTTCTACTATGACTTTGACACTGAAAAGCCCTTTACATCAGAGGATCTGGAAAAGTTCGAGGCAGAGATGAAGAAGATCATCAAGGAGAACCTTGAGATCACCCGCTTTGAACTGCCCCCCGAGGAGGCTGTGAAGAAGCTGGAGGACATGGGTGAGCCCTACAAGGTGGAGCTTTGCAAAGAGCACGCAGACAAGGGAGAAAGCATCAGCTTCTATCAGCAGGGTGAATTCATCGACCTGTGCGCTGGCCCCCATATGCCCGGAACAGGCAGCATAAAGGCAGTAAAGCTCACCAACTGCACCGGCGCCTACTGGAGAGGCGACTCCAAGGGCAAGCAGCTCTCCCGTATCTACGGCATATCCTTCCCCAAGGCATCCCAGCTGGAGGAACATCTGAAAATGCTGGAGGAGGCAAAGCTTCGTGACCACAACAAGATAGGCAGGGAGCAGGGGTACTTCACCACTGTGGACTACATCGGCCAGGGTCTGCCCATTATGATGCCCAAGGGCGCAAAGGTGCTCCAGCTCCTGCAGCGCTGGGTAGAGGACATCGAGGAGAAGGACGGCTGCCAGATCACCAAGACCCCCTTCTTTGCAAAGTCTGATCTCTATAAGATAAGCGGCCACTGGGACCACTACCGTGACGGTATGTTCATCATGGGGGACGAGAACGAGACCGACGGCAACAGCGCCTATGCACTGCGCCCCATGACCTGTCCCTTCCAGTATCAGGTATTCCTGTACAAGAACCGCTCCTACAGGGAGCTGCCCTTAAGGCTCACAGAGACCTCCACCCTGTTCCGCAACGAGGACAGCGGCGAGATGCACGGCCTTATCAGGGTAAGACAGTTCACCATATCCGAGGGTCACTACATCGTAACTCCCGCACAGTTAAAGGACGAGTTCCGCCGTGCCCTGAACCTTGCCAAGTACTGCCTTGACACCGTAGGTCTCCTGGAGGACTGCACGTTCCGCTTCTCCCAGTGGGATCCCGCCAACCCCAAGAACAAGTACGAGGGCACGCCCGAGCAGTGGGAGCAGTCACAGGCTGCCATGAAGGAGATACTTGACGAGCTGGGGGTTGAATACACCATAGGCATAGATGAGGCTGCATTCTACGGTCCCAAGCTGGATGTACAGTACAAGAACGTGTTCGGCAAGGAAGACACCATCGTTACCATCCAGATAGATATGCTCCTTGCAAAGCGCTTCGGCATGGAATATGTGGATGCGGACAACACAAAGAAGAACCCCATAATCATCCACCGCACATCACTGGGCTGCTACGAGAGAACACTGGCATATCTGCTTGAAAAGTATGCAGGCGCACTCCCCCTGTGGATGATGCCTGAGCAGGTGCGCATAATACCTGTTACCGACCGTGCCCTTGAATACGCAAGGGATGTGGAAAAGAAGATGTCCGACCTCAATCTGCGTGTATCCGTGGATGACCGCAGCGAGGGCGTAGGCTACAAGATCCGCCAGGGCAAGATGGAGAAGATACCCTATCTCTTCATTGTGGGCGACAAGGAAGTCGAGGAGGGCACAGTTTCCCTCAACTCCCGCAGCAAGGGCGACCTTGGCGCTATGAAGACAGATGACGCCATAGACAAGATCGTAAGAGAGACCCTGAGCAAGACAAGAGATTAACCCACTGTCTCGGAGAAAAATATGGAAAAGATAAACATTGCAGTTGCCCAGTCGGGTGGTCCTACCGCCGCCATCAACGCCACCCTTGCGGGGGTGTTTGAAAGAGCCTTTGAATCCGAGAAGATAGGCCATATATACGGCTCCATCAACGGCATAGAGGGCATGATAAAGGATGACCTTGTGCCCCTTGACAGCATACTCACATCAGAGCATGACCTGGATCTGCTGAAGAAGACCCCCTCCACCGTGCTGGGCTCCTGCCGCTACAAGCTGGCAGAGTATGACCCCACCGACAGCGTTACCGAGACTGAGTACATGAACATCATGTCCACCATGGAAAAGCACGGCATCGGTGCATTCTTCTACATCGGCGGCAACGACTCCATGGACACGGTAAACAAGCTGGACAGGTACATAAAGTCCGTGGGGAAGGATATCAAGGTCATCGGCGTGCCCAAGACCATAGACAACGACCTGCCCCTGACCGACCACACCCCCGGCTTCGGCTCGGCGGCAAAGTATGTGGCGACCACTCTGCAGGAGATAATCCGTGATTCAAGGGTGTACAGCATACAGTCCATCACCATAGTTGAGATCATGGGGCGCAATGCGGGGTGGCTCACAGCCTCCTCCTGCGTGCTCCGTGCCAACGGGGAGCCTGCCCCTCACCTTATCTACGTGCCGGAGGCATTCCCCGACGGCTTTGATATGAACAAGTTCTTTGAGGACGTTGACCGCATGATGAAACGTTACAGGGCGGTCATAGTAGCCGTCAGCGAGGGGATAGTCCCCTCCGACCGTGACTATGTGAAGACGGGGGCGGATGCCTTCGGCCACACGGACAATTCCGGCGTGGCAAAGTACCTTGAAAAGTGCTGTGCAAAGCGCTTCGGGTGCAAGGTGCGCTCCATTGAGCTGAATGTTATGCAGAGATGCTCCTCCCACATCGCCTCCGCCACGGACATAAGCGAATCCGTGCGCATAGGCAAGGCGGCTGTGGACTGCGCTCTTGCAGGTGACAGCGGCCGCATGATGTGCTTCAGACGCATTTCCAACGAACCCTACAGGGTGGAGGTCACCTCCGAGGATGTAGCCCTTGCGGCAAACAAGGAGAAATTCCTCCCCGACAACTGGATAACCGCCGACAGGAGCGACATCACCATGGATGCACTGGGGTATTTCCTGCCCCTTATCAGGGGAGAGATAACCCCCGAATACAGAAACGGCATACCCATACACTTCCGCCTTAACCAGTAAAGGCAGGGCAGATACCATGGACGAAGAAGCAGAAGTTATCACCGCCGAGGAATTGGAAGCTGAAACCGCTGCCGAGGACACCGCAGAGGAGGAGCAGGGGCCTGTACACGACCCCCACAACAGGCTGTATACGGTGCTGTCCCTGATCATCTTCCTTGTGGGGCTGGGGCTCTATAAGCTCATATCCGCCAATATCACCATAGTCTATGCCCAGCACGAGGCGCAGCCGGATGAGATACAGTGTGCCCAGGTAGCCGAGGCCTTCGGCTTTGAGGAGCTGCCCCGGGGGGCTGATGTTGAATACATAAGGCTTTCCCGCAACTTTGACGGGAACCGGCTGTACATGGCACTGTCCCTTGACGAAAACACAGACAGCGGCAGCATCATACCATTTGACCATGGTGATGCAGATGAGGATGTGGGGATAGTCATATACCCGGAGGCGGACATGAACGGCAAAAGCGTGAACTCCACAAGGTATGTTAGCTCCCGTGATCCCTTTGTCTGCTGCTATGAATACGAATACGGCGGCAGACACATGATGCTCTACTCCTCATCAAGCTACGACAAGTCTGTTATACACAGCTTTGAGGGTGTTGACAAGATACCCGCAGACAAAGCCACCCCCTACACGTAACATGATGCATAAGACCCCTTTTATACTGCTCATACTCATTCTCATAATATGCGCCTCACCGAAGGCAGCTGCCGCACAGAACAGCGACGGCAGCATCGTCTTTGACTGTGAGGTCACCCAAAGCGGAGGCCTTCTGATAAAGGCCGAAAGCGATGAACAGCTCCTTGAATGCAGCACAGACGGCGGCAGGAGCTTTTTTACCGTGCCCTCAAGGGGGCTGTATATGTCAAGCCTCCCTGCCGGCTCCTACAATGTGTCCCTGAGGAAACAGAAAAGCGAGAACTCCCGCACTGATACGGTGTCCGTCCTCATCCCCGGGGAGAGGGATGACAGCATATACAGATTCCGCTGCACTGGCACCCCGGAATACGCATACAAAAGCGGCACCCTGAAAGTGACACTGACAGACTACAACCCGGAAAAGGCATATCTCATATCCCTTGACCACGGGGGCACCTACACCCGTGCCTGCGGCAGAGACACCCTGTTTGAGGGGCTTTCCGGGGGATACTATGATGTTGTGGTAAAGACCATTGGCTCACCCTCCCGCAGCCCGGTGCTCAGAGCATTTGTCCCCTACTGCCCCTCCAAGGGCATGGTGAACATCCTTGCCAAGCCCATATTGCAGCTGCCGGAGCTGCCCACCGGCTGTGAGATAACCTCCCTTGCAATGGCGCTCAGGTTCTACGGCTTCAACATCGATAAGACCGTGCTGGCAGACTATTTCCTTGAAAAATCGGAGTACCGCACATCCGACTTTAACAGCACCTTTGTGGGAGATCCCCGTTCCTACAATGCCTACGGCTGCTACTCCCCTGTCATAGTAAACTGCGCCCGCCGTTTCCTTGACGGCACGAAGCGGCACTTTGACGTAAACGACCTTACAGGCTGCGACTTTGAAGAATGCTTGGGCTACCTGAACATGGGCTATCCCGTCATCGTATGGGTGACTATGGGCATGGCGGAGCCTGTGGAGAACTCCGCTGTATGGATGAACCGTGACAACGGGGAGATAGTCCGCTGGGTGGGCAATGAACACTGCGTACTGCTCACAGGCTACGACTCCCACGGACACATTGCCATATGCTGCGACCCCCTTAAAGGGCGCATAGGCTATGACAGCCGCATCTTCAAACAGCGCTTCGAGCAGATGGGCTGCCAGGCAATTGCAATAGTCGAGACAACCGACAAAGGCTGATAATCAATTAGTATTGGTGATAAAGGACTGACCGCTCCTGTCCTCTTTGTTTGCACTTCTGACTACTAACTTCTATAAGGTGGTATTATGGCAGAGATAAACAACACCGCAGAGATCGAGATGCTGGAATTTGAGGTAGGCTCCGCAAAATACGGCATTGACATAGAACTTGTAACGGAGATAATGACCAATGTCCCTGTCACTCCCGTGCCTGATTCAAGACAGGATATAGAGGGGATATTCATCCCCCGTGACGAGCTTATCACAGTGATAGATCTGTACCGTGTTTTCGGGGTGATACGCTGCGAGGGCGAAAAGAAGCTGTTCATCGTGTGCCACATCGACGGTGCGGGGATAGCCCTTCACGTCACTGCGGTAAAGGGGCTCATTATGGTGAAAAGGGATGATATCCTCCCTCCCGGAGAGCTGCTGGAGGGCAAAAAGCACCCGGAGCTGTTCAAAGGCGTGATAAAGACAGATCACGGCATCATTCTGGTGCCTGATATCGAGAGCATAATAAGATAACACTTTCGGGAAAGGCATAGCTATGGCACTGGACGGAACTCTCCTGCTTGCGGTAAAGCAGGAGCTCACCCCCTTTATCGGGGGCAGAGTGGACAAGATATACCAGCCCTCCCGTGATGAGCTGGTCATTGGCATGAGGGTCTTTGCCGAGGGTCAGAACAGGCAGGGGAAGATATTCATATCCGCATCGGGCACCTCCGGGCGGATACACCTGACAAGGGAGAAGATCGAGAACCCCCAGACTCCCCCCATGTTCTGTATGCTCATGAGAAAGCACTTTGCAGGGGGCAGGCTCACAGGGCTTCGGCAGGACGGCCTTGAAAGAGTGCTCACCCTTGACTTTGAGGTGACCAACGAATTAGGGGACACGGTGACTGAAAGCATTGCCGTGGAGATAATGGGGAAATACTCCAACATCATTGCCATTGACTCCAACGGGCGCATAATCGACAGCATACGCCGCCTTGACGACCTGGAAGCCGAGCGCATAGTCCTCCCCGGGGCAGTGTACTCCCCTCCCCTGCGGCAGAAAAGGCTGAACTTCCTTATTGCCTCCCCTGAGGATATTATGTCGGTTTTGCAGGGCTATCGGGGCATATCCCTTGCAAAGGGGATAGTATCCGCATTTGAGGGCATTTCCCCTGTGCTTGCCCGTGAATGGCTGTACAGGGCGGGGGCTGAAAGTGATGTTCCCTCCGACGAGGCGGATACAGGGCTTTGTGAACGCATCACCCGTGAGATAATCGCATCAAGGGAGCGCTTTCTGGCAGGGAACAGGCACTACACTATCCTTAAAACACCCCAGGGGGAGTACAAGGATCTCTGCTTTGAGGACATAAGGCAGTACGGCTCCCTTATGACCGCAGAGGAATGTTCCTCTGCCTGTGAGATGCTGGACAGGTTCTATTCGGAAAAGGATGCATATCTTAGGATTAAGTCCCGCAATGCGGAGCTCTACAAGCAGGTAAACAGCATCTACGACAGGATAGGGCGCAGGCTTTTGAACCAGAAGCGTGAGATGGACGGCTCCAGAAAGCGGGACGAGATGAAACTGAAGGGCGATCTTATCGCTGCCAATCTCTACCGCCTTGAAAAGGGCATGAGGGAATTTGAATGTACTAACCTCTACTCCGAAAAGGGCGAGACCATGAGGATAAGCCTTGATCCCCGCCTTACCCCATCCCAGAATATGCAGAAGATGTACAAGGCATACCGCAAGGCGGACAATGCAGAAAAGACTCTGAAGCAGATAATCGCCCAGGGCGAGGATGAGCTTCGGTACATTGACAGCGTGAGAGATGCACTTTCACGGGCTGTAACAGAGGAGGATATTCTTGAACTTCGCACGGAGCTTGCCACACAGGGGTATATCAGGAACAAAAAGAACCTCCCCCGCAAGGCACCTAAGATAAAGCCTGATGAATACACCTCCCCCGACGGTTTTACCATACTTGTGGGAAGGAACAACACCCAGAACGACGAGCTTACCTGCCGCATAGCCGCCAAGACGGACATATGGCTCCACACAAAGGACATAACAGGCTCCCACGTAATAATACGCACCAACGGCGAGGACGTGCCCATGGAGACCATAGTATATGCGGCAGGACTTGCCGCTGCCAACAGCAGCGCCGCCCGCTCGGGGAACGTCCCTGTTGACTACACCTACTTAAAATATGTGAAAAAGCCCGCCGGCGCCAAGCCCGGCATGGTCATATTCACAAACAACAAGACCCTCTACGTTGACCCCATAAAACAATAAAGTCACCGCACATCCTGTTGATGGGTGTGCGGTGATCTCATAAAGGGGGGTTATACCGACTCTTCCCCGATGTACAGAGATCTCTGCCCACAAAGCCGCATATTCATGCTTTTGCGGGCATTTCGGCTCTTGCCACCGGTCAGAAGTCAGTTAGGGGGAAGCATATTAGTTTATCTCCAGCTTTCTGCCGGTGACGGGCTGCTCCACCTTAATGGGGAGGGTAAGGATCAGCAGACCGTTTTTATACTCGGCTGTGATCTTGTCCGCATCAATGCCGGAGATGTCAAAGCTCCTCTGATAGGCGCAAAGGCTGCGCTCTCTTCGGATATAGCGAACCTTGCTCTCCTCTGCGGGCTTGTGCTCTGCCCTGATGGCAAGGGTCTTGTCGTTGATGTCGATGCTTATCTCGGACTTTTCAAAGCCGGGGAGCTCTGCCTCCATGATATACCCGCCCTCGTACTGCTTGATGTCCGTGCGGCAGGCAAGCACCTTGCGGGAAGCGTTATCGTAGTAATCCTTATCATCAAAGGCATCGAAGAAATCGCTCATTCTTGAAAAAGGCATAAGATTCATCATAGTTACCTCCATGTTGCTCACAACTTCCGCCTGTGTGGTAAGGGAGCGGCGGATGCTGCTTTTGTGTTTACAGCTATGATGATAACACTCCTATGTGTTCATCATATGACAGTTTTGTGATAAAAAGCCGAAAATTAGCACTCACAAGATATGAGTGCTAACACTTGATAGTAGAGAGTGCTAACACTTTTCGGAATACAGGGGGGAATTTCCCCGGGGGTATTGAATTATCCCCGGTTATCTGCTATAATATTCACAGCTCAAGGAAATACACGGACAAGGACGTGATAGGATGAAAAACAGGATAATTGCCCTGGCAGCCGCCGCAATAATGGCGGCACAGCTTTGCGGGTGTGCCAAAAGGGACACGGAGTCTGTGGATACAGATGTGACACAAAGCACAGACACCGGTATCACATCGGGCACCACGCAGGAAACTGCACCCAACGCCTTCGGGAAGGACTATGACCCCTTCGACGAGGGATATGACCCCTACGGTGACAACAGCATAAGGACGACTGTGAACGAAAATGCGGTGACAGCCGTCACCGGGGGCACATCATCCGGGGCTGTGGTAACTGCCGCCCCTGCACAGGCTGATGAGACCCGCTCCACTGTAAAGCCGAAGGAAACAGAAGCCACACCCGCACAGACACAGAGCGTTTCCCCCGGTGCTTCCCCGGATAGCGCCGACAGCGAGAGTCTTTCCTCACAGGCGGGGGTAACGGGCACAGTAAAGGAAACAGGAGGCTGGAATGACGGCACCGCCGACTTCAAGCAGTTTGATGTGACGGTGCAGAACAACAACAAGAAAACGGTCAACGGCTGGAAGATATCTTTCCCCATAGGCTCTTCTGCTTCGGTGGAGCAGTCCTGGAACTGCGAGCTTTCCGTAAGCGGCGGGGTATTCACCGCAGGACCTGTGGACTTCAACACAAACATCGACCCGGGGCAGAACGCATCCTTCGGCATCATCGTCAAGAACGCAGCAACGGTAAAGGCAGAGGATGTAAAGGTGGAATGCACCCTTGGAGCGGCAAAGGACGTATACGGCAGCGGCTCAAACGGCGGTGCCGTCACCTCCCCCGCAAAGGATGTACCCGCCCCCACAACTGACGACTGGCTCTCCGTAAAAGGAAACAGGATAGTGGATCAAAGCGGCAACGAGGTATGGATAACAGGCATCAACTGGTTCGGCTACAACACAGGCACCAACACCTTTGACGGTCTGTGGGCGTGTGACCTGAACACATCAATAGCCGAAATAGCAAACCACGGCTTCAACCTGCTTCGTGTGCCCATGTCCGCCGAGCTTATCAACAGCTGGGCAAAGGGCACATACCCCGAGGCTAACTTCAACCACGCCACAAACGCCTATCTTGTGGATATGAACAGCCTTGAGATATTTGACTATGTGGTGGGGCAGTGCAGGGCAAACGGTCTGAAGATAATGATAGACATACACTCCGCAAAGACCGATGCCATGGGGCATATGGCAAATGTATGGTACAACGGTGACGTGACCGAGGCAGATTACCTTGCAGCCCTTTCCTGGATGGCGGACAGATATAAAAACGACGACACCATCATCGCCTACGACCTTAAAAACGAGCCCCACGGCAAGGCAAACGAAACTCCCCGTGCCAAGTGGGACGGCAGCCGTGACAAGGACAACTGGAAGTATGTTGCAGAAAAGGCGGCCAAGGCTGTCCTTGACAAGAACCCCAACGTACTCGTCATGGTGGAGGGCATAGAGATATACCCTAAGTCAAAGGACAATGCGGATTTCTCCTCCACCTCCCCTGCTGACTATTACAGCACCTGGTGGGGCGGCAATCTCAGGGGCGTGAAGGACTATCCCATCGACCTGGGGAAATATCAGAACAAGCTGGTATACTCCCCTCACGACTACGGCCCTGCGGTATATGAGCAGGAATGGTTCAAGGGGGACTACACCTACGAAAGCCTTAAACGGGATGCCTGGAACGACAACTGGCTGTACATCCACGATGAGGGCATTGCTCCCATACTCATCGGGGAATGGGGCGGCTTTATGACCCAGCCCAACCTTAAATGGATGAAGCTGCTGCGCCAGCTTATAAAGGAAAAGCGCCTCAACCACACCTTCTGGTGCTTCAACGCAAATTCCGGGGACACAGGGGGGCTTGTAAAGGATGACTTTGTCACCTGGGATGAGGAGAAATACGCCTTTGTAAAGGAAGTCCTCTGGCAGAAGAACGGCAAGTTCGCAGGCCTTGACCATCAGATACCATTAGGTGAGAACGGCACCACAATTTCATAAGAGCAAAGGGGAACGGCACCAACCGTTCCCCTTTTGTTACAGCTTATTCAAACATCTGTACTGCCTGCTTCAGATGCTCCGTGATGAGAAGGTGCTGGGGACAGGCATTTTCGCACTTTTTGCAGCGGATGCAGTCGCTTGCCTTTCCGCTGCCGTCAGTCGCTTTGGCGTAAAGCTCCCCTGCGTTCTCGATCTGACCGTCCCCAAGCTGACGGTTCATGGCGGCAAAGATATCCGGTATCCTTATGCTCTTCGGACAGCCCTCCACACAGTAGTGACAGGCGGTGCAGGGTATAGTGGAGGAATGTCCCATAATGCGCTGCGCCTTGCGTATTATCTCCATTTCCTCGTCGTTGAGGGGCACAAAGTCCTTCATATAGGAGATGTTGTCTTTCATCTGCTCGATATTTGACATACCGGAGAGCACTGTGATGATGCCGTCAAGGGATGCCACAAAGCGTATAGCCCAGGAAGCATAGGACATATCCGGGTGATATGCCTTGAACAGCTTCTTTACCTCCTCCGGCGGGTTGGCAAGCTTGCCTCCCTTCACAGGCTCCATGACGGTGATGGACTTTCCGTGCTTTCGTGCCACCTCGTAGTTGGCACGGGAGGCGACAGTGGGGTTCTCCCAGTCGGCGTAGTTTATCTGCAGCTGTACAAAATCCACCTCGGGATGCTCCGTAAGTATCCGGTCAAGAAGCTCGGGACCTGCGTGATAGGAAAAGCCGAAGTGCTTGACAAGCCCCTTTTCCTTCTGCTCCTTCACAAAGTCCCACAGATGGAACTTGTCGTATTTCTGATAATTGTTCTCCATGAAGGCATGGAGGAGATAATAGTCGAAATATCCTGCTCCTGTGCGCTCCAGACTGGTGTAGAACTGCTGCTTTGCCGCCTTTTCCGTAGGTGCCATCAGGAATGCGTTTATCTTGGTGCAAAGGGTGTAGCTCTCCCGTGGATAACGCTCCACAAGCGCCTTTCTTGCGGCTGCCTCCGAGCCTATGTAGACAAAGGCTGTGTCAAAATAGGTAAAGCCCGCCTCCATAAACATATCCACCATGGTCTTGAGCTCCTCCATATCGGTGCCCAAGCCCTTCTTCGGCAGCCGCATAAGACCAAATCCCAGCTTTGGTACTTCCTTTCCGAAATAGTCCGCCATACTCTGTACCTCCTTACTCTGCAAAATCAACTGCTCTTAATGGTTTAGTTCCAGCCCTTGCTGTCGATGTATGCCTGTACGGCTTGGGCATAAGCCAGGGCACCCTTTTCGTTGGGATGAAAGGAATAGGCACTTACCTTACTGCTCTGGTCAATGTCCTCCCTGGCGGCAGCACCTGCATAGATCCCATTTATATACGGATCATCGGTGTATGCCTCATGCCCCCTGAAAGCATCGGTCACATCCACAAAGCAGATGTTCATGCCTTCATCCGCACATTCCTGCACTATGCCCTCGATCTCCCTGTTCAGCTGCAGCGACGCCCTGTTCACATCGGCGCAGTTTTCCGCCTTGATGGCAAAGGCAAAGTCCCCATTCTGGTCAAACTCCTTACCCTCATTGTTGAGCAGTGTGGGATAGCCCACAACTATTATCTGCGCCTGGGGGCCTGCCTTTTCCGCAATGCTCTCGTAGGCTGCCCTGATGTCCTCACGGATGGAGGGCCACTTCTCCCAGATGCCGTCAATGAACCTGTCAAGAGCCTTGTTGGAGCCTGCAAGAGCCGTTCCCATCAGCTCCGCAAAGCCCACGTCATTGCCCCCTATGGACACGGTTACATAGTCCACAGTCCCTGCGGGGATGGTGTCGAACACGTCAAGCTGGGCAGGCAGCCCCCATCTGCCCCTGTTCCCCTCGGGGTAGTCATAGCTTTTGAGCTGCATATCAGAGAGATTTCTCACCAGTGCCCCCGACGACGCCCTGAAATACCATTTTATGCTGCCGTCTCCGTCCTTGTAGGAGGACATGGGCAGCTCACTGCCCCCGAAGTGCAGCGCCCCCGCCCACGACCTTACGGAGCGGTGGGCGAGCCAGTCAGCATTCTTTACCTTTTCAGCCGCATCAAGCTCCTGACCGTAGAATTCCTCTATGCCCTCTCCGCTGGCATAGGAATCCCCCAGGGACACAACGATGAGCTCATCAGCCCCTTTGTCCCCTGTCTCTTCGGCAAATGCACAGGGCATCATTGTAAACACGGCAAGTGCTGAAAGACATACTGCTTTCAGTCGTTTCATCCGATCACATCCAATCCGTTTTCCGGTGCCCGCTGAGAGTGGAACAGTCTGTCCTCCCCGGGCTTTTTTCCATTGTATAGGCATATTCTACCGGTGTCAAGCTGTTTTTTATGTATACAATTATGCGATTTTATGAACAAATGCCCTGCCGAGGGTCATCGGCAGGGCATTGATTTTCAGCATGGTACACTTATTTCAGCTTAGCCATAAGATCCAGCATTTCAAGCTGCTGTTCAAAGGAATTAAGGTCTGTCTTTTCATCTATGACCACAAGCTCTGTATCCGTCATCTTTGCAAAAAGACGGATATCATTAGCGGTGAGGGCGGTGGAGACCACGGCGTGGTGTGCGCCCCCTGCGTATATCCATGCGGCTGCGCCCACAGGGAGAGAGGGCTTTATCTTCCACATAAGGCGTGCTACGGGGAGCTTGGGCATGGGCTGAGGCTGGGGCACCAGCTCGATTGCCGCACACACAAGGCGGAATCTGTCCCCCATATCTATCATGGATACGGCTATGCCCTCGCCGGAAACGCCGTCGAACACAAGGCGGGCAGGATCCTCCCTGTTGCCTATGCCCAGGTGATGCACCTGTATCTTGGGCTTTGATGCCGCAAATACGGGGGATACCTCCAGCATATGGGAGCCAAGCTCTAATTCCTCACCGGCGGTAAGGTCATAGGTGTAGTCCTCCATAAAGCCTGTGGCGCCGCTTCTCCCCTCGGACATCTTCTGCATCACAGCACCCAGGGCGGCTGTCTTGTAGTCACCCTCGGGTCCGAAACCTATGCCCTTTGTCATAACGTTCTGGGCGGCTATGCCGGGGAGCTGTCTCAGGCCGTGGAGATCCTGGAAGGTATCGGTGAATGCCTGTATGTTCTCCTTTGCAATAAACCTGTCGATGGCTACCTCGTACTTTGCCTGTTCACGGACAGCTTCCACATTGTCCGTGTCCATGTCGTACTTGCCCGCGTATTCAGCCATCTTGGCATCGACCTCGGCATCAGTCACGGTGTCAATTATTTTAACCAGATCCCCGATGGCGTAGTAGTTCACGTTCCAGCCGTACTTTATCTCGCTTTCCACTCTGTCGCCGTCTGTTACCGCCACATCACGCATATTGTTACCGAACATGGCAACACGCATACCACGGCACAGGTCTGCACCCAGGGCGGCATGGGCAAAGCGCCTTATCTGTTCGATAACGTTCTCGTGCCTGTAATAGCCTGCCACTACCTCACGCTTTAAGCCAAGCCTTGTGCAGATGAAGCCGAACTCCCTGTCACCGTGGGCGGACTGGTTCAGGTTCATAAAGTCCATATCTATGCTGTCATAGGGGAGTTTTTCGTTGTACTGGGTGTGGAGGTGGAGCATGGGCTTTTTCAGCGCCTGCAAGCCCCTTATCCACATCTTTGCGGGGGAGAAGGTGTGCATCCATGTGATGACACCGATGCAGTCCTTGTCGGAGGTGGCTTTAAGGCAGATATCCTCCGCCTCGGCAGAGGTCTTTACAACGAGGGTGAATACCACCTCGCAAAGACCTGCCATTTTCTCATTCAGGAACTGTGCCATTTCACGGCTGTCCTTTTCCACCTGTATGAGTACATCCTCACCGTATAGATCCTGTGAACCGGTAATAAAGTATATCTTTTTCATTGCAAACCCTTTCCTTATGATAACAGTATGCTTACAACGGAGCAGGGAGGAAGCTCGAAGCTGATGCCGCTGTCGGTAATGTCAACAGCGTGGGCAGAGGGTGCTATCCTGTCCCCGTCGGCAAAGTCGTTGAAGGTGTGTACCTCGCCTGTGAGTATCCTTGCCTCGGCATTCTGCGCCTTAAAGCCCAGAATGGAGCAGTCGATGTGTGCCCCCTCATCAAGGGAGGCATTGGCAAAGGTCAGGGTCATGCCCTCCTTGCCCACAGATACGGACTGGGACACGGCAGGCATACCGTTTGTCTCGAAGTTCTCTGTGAAGCTGTACACAAGCTCGCTGTCCTGATGTGTCTTGTACATATCAAAGATATGGTATGTGGGAGTCTTGACCAGCTTTTCACCCTCTGTGAGGATAACCGCCTGGAGCACATTGACAGCCTGGGCGATGTTTGCCATGCTTACAACGTCAGAGCGTGAATTGAAAATGTTCAGGGAAACGGCTGCCACCATTGCATCTCTCATGGTGTTCTGCTGATAGAGGAAACCGGGGTTGGTGCCCTCTTCCACGTCGAACCAGCAGCCCCATTCATCCACAGCAAGCTTCATGTTGTCGCTGTATTTCTTCATTATGGCGGCGTGCTTGTCGATGAGCCTCTCTATCCTGCGTGCCTGGGAAATGGTCTGATAGTACACCTCATCGGTGAAGTCCACCGCACTGCCCTTGTGGGCAAAATCCCCGCTGGGAATGGTGTAGTAGTGGAGGGAAATGGCCTTTGCGTGCCAGTCACCGATTATGCCCATTATCGTATCTGTCCAGTGATAGTCATCCACATTGGGGCCGCTTGCTATCTTGTAAAGCTCATTCCCGCTGAAATTACGGCAGTAGGTCTGATACCTGCGGTAAAGGTCGGCATAGTACTCAGGGCGCATATTTCCGCCGCAGCCCCAGTTCTCATTGCCTATGCCAAGGTACTTCAGCTTCCAGGGCTTTTCCCTGCCGTTTTTCCTGCGCTCGTCCGCAAGGGGGGACACTCCGTCAAAGGTGATGTACTCTATCCAGTCAGCCATCTCCTCCACGGTGCCGCTGCCCACATTTGCGGAGAGGTAGGGCTCGCAGCCTATCTCCTCGCACATATTGAAGAACTCATGGGTGCCGAAGGAATTGTCCTCTGTCACACCGCCCCAGTGGGTGTTTACCATCTTGGGGCGCTTTTCCTTGTCACCGATGCCGTCACGCCAGTGGTACTCATCCGCAAAGCAGCCCCCGGGCCATCTCAGCACAGGGAGCCTTATCTCCTTGAAGGCTTCGATTATGTCATTTCTCACACCTGCGGTGTTGGGTATGGAGGAGTTCTCCCCCACGTAGATCCCATTGTAGATGCATCTCCCCAGATGCTCGGAAAAATTGCCGTATATCTCACGGTTTATATGGGATCTCTTGTCTGCCGCATTTACAGCGGCACAAAGTTTCTTCATCCTTTATCCTCCTTAGCTTACTATGGCAAGCTCGGTCTCCTTGTCAAAAACGTGTATCTTGTTGGGGTCAAGGGCGACGGTTATCACACTGCCGTATCTTGCGGTAGTGGCTGCGTCCACCTTTGCCGTCCACTTTACCTTTTTCAGATTTGCATAGGCATCGTCGGAGAACTGGCGCACCACTTCACCCGGCTTCTCGTTGAGAAGATCAAAGTACAGAAGCACCTCGGAGCCTAAGAGCTCATAGCCGCTGACCTTGACCTCCATCTGTGAATCCTCGTGTACGGAAAGCTCCAGCTGGCTCTCGAAGATCCTCTCGGGTCGTATGCCCATGATGACCTCCTTGCCGATATACCCCTTCTCAAGGAGAACGGAAGCCTTCTTGCGGGGGAGCTTGACTGTGAACCTGTCGTAATCAAGGTACACATCCTCCCCCTCTTCCCTGCACCAGGCATTGATGAAATTCATCTGGGGAGAGCCGATAAAGCCCGCCACAAAGAGGTTCACAGGGTTGTTGTACAAATCTCTTGGTGTTGCCACCTGCTGCACTATGCCGTCCTTCATGACCACTATCCTTGTGCCCAGAGTCATAGCCTCGGTCTG
>DGXE01000082.1 GCA_002395525.1 Ruminococcus sp. UBA4240 | reverse complement strand
ACTTCTTGCCGCTGCCGCAGGGACAGGGATCGTTGCGCCCTATCTTGTTGGCACGTCTGGGAGCTGCCTGGAAGGAGCCGTCACCGGCTGTCTGCTCCGGGTTCATCACACGCTCACGCTGGGGCTCCTCGTCGTTTTTGAGCTGTATGGTGAACAGCAGGCGGACAGTTTCCTCACGGATGCTCTCCACCATGGCATCAAACATCTCAAAGCCCTCGTAGCGGTATTCTACAACGGGGTTCTTCTGACCCATTGCACGCAGGCCTATGCCCTTGCGCAGCTCATCCATGTCGTCGATGTGATCCATCCACTTGAGATCCACCACCTTGAGGAGTATGACTCTCTCAAGTTCCCTGAGCACATCCGAGCCCATTTCCTCCTCACGCTTTGCGTAGAAGTCAAGGGCACGCTTTGTGAGCATATCCGTGATGTCCTTCTTGTCTATGCTGCCAAGCTCTTCAGGGGTGTAGCGGAAATCCTCCTCAGTGGTGAGGAGCCCCGCAAAATGCTCCCTGAGCCCTGCCAGATTCCACTCGTCACGGACAACATCCTCGGAGATGTACTGGTTCACACCGTCAGCTACCCAGTCCGTTATCATCTTGAGTATGCGGTCGTGGATGTCCTCGCCGTTGAGCACCTGGGCACGCTGACCGTAGATTATCTCACGCTGTGTGCTCATAACGTCGTCGTAGTTGAGCACGTTCTTTCTTATGGCAAAGTTCCTGCCCTCCACCTTCTTCTGGGAGGATTCGATGACACGGGACAGCATCTTGGACTCGATAGGCATATCCTCCTCCACGTTCATGGAGTTCATCATTGCCTGCATCCTGTCGCCGCCGAAAAGGCGCATGAGATCGTCCTCCAGTGAGAGGAAGAAACGGCTCTCGCCTTCGTCGCCCTGACGTCCCGCACGGCCTCGGAGCTGGTTGTCGATACGCCTTGACTCGTGTCTCTCCGTACCTAAGATGAATAAGCCGCCTGCCTTCTTTACCTCTTCCGCCTGACCCTTTATCTTCTCGGAATACTTGGCGAAAAGCTCTCTGTAATGCTCTCTTGCGGCGATTATCTCCTCATCGTCCGTATCCGCATAGGAGATGGCTTCGCTGATTATCTCCTCCGGCATACCCTCTCTGCGCATCTCGCCTGTGGCAAGGGTCTCTGCGTTACCGCCAAGGATGATATCCGTACCACGGCCTGCCATGTTGGTGGCTATGGTGACAGCCCCCAGCTGACCTGCCTGGGCTACTATCTCCGCTTCCTTTGCGTGCTGCTTTGCATTGAGCACGTTGTGCTTTATGCCTGCCTTGGAAAGCATCTTGGAGAGTATCTCGGATTTTTCTATGGAAATGGTGCCCACCAGCACGGGCTGACCCTTTGCGTGGCATTCCTTTATCTGCTCGATGGCGGCACGGAACTTGGCCTGCTCCGTCTTGTACACCACATCCGGGTGATCTATTCGGATAACGGGCTTGTTTGTGGGTATCTCGATGACATCCAGCTTGTATATCTCCCTGAATTCGTCCTCCTCGGTCATGGCTGTACCCGTCATGCCGGAGAGCTTGTGATAAAGGCGGAAGAAATTCTGGAAGGTGATGGAGGCAAGGGTCTTTGACTCGTGGGCGACCTTTACCCCTTCCTTTGCCTCTATAGCCTGGTGCAGACCGTCGTTGTAGCGTCTGCCCATCATAAGGCGGCCGGTGAACTCATCGACGATGACTATCTCGCCCTCGTTTATAACGTAGTCTATATCCTTCTTCATTACACCGTTTGCCTTGATGGCCTGGTTTATGTGGTGCAGAAGAGTGGAGTTCTCGGGGTCGTAGAGGTTTGCGACGTTGAATGCCTTTTCAGCCTTCTTTACGCCCCTTCTGGTGATGGTGGCAGTCTTTGCCTTTTCGTCTATGATGTAGTCGCAGTCCTCGGCAATTTCCTCCTGATCCGTCTTTGTGTCAAGCTCTGCCACTACATAGGGCTTCAGGGTCTTTGCAAAGCGGTCTGCAAGGGTGTAGAGCTCTGTGGACTTGTCCCCTCTGCCTGAGATGATAAGGGGAGTACGTGCCTCATCTATGAGGATGGAGTCCACCTCATCCACGATGGCAAAGTTGAATTCCCTCTGCACCTTCTCTGACTTGTAGATGACCATGTTGTCACGCAGGTAGTCAAAGCCGAATTCGTTGTTGGTGCCGTAGGTGATGTCGCAGTTGTATGCCTCACGGCGCTGATCGTTGTTCAGGTCGTGGAGTATGCAGCCTATGGTAAGACCCAGGTATCTGTATACCTTGCCCATTTCCTCTGACTGGAACTTAGCCAGGTAGTCGTTTACTGTGACAACGTGTACACCCTTGCCGTCAAGAGCGTTGAGGTAGGATGCGCAGCACGCCACCAGTGTCTTGCCTTCACCTGTTCTCATCTCGGCGATGCGCCCCTGGTGAAGGACGATGGCGCCGATTATCTGCACGGGATAGGGCTTTTTGCCCAGTACTCTCCATGCAGCCTCACGCACTGTTGCCAGTGCCTCGGGGAGTATATCATCAAGAGTCTCGCCGTTTGCAAGTCTCTCCTTGAATTCGGGTGTCTTTGCCTTGAGCTCCTTTTCGGAGAGGGCTGTGTATTCCTCATCGAGGGCCAGCACCTTATTCTTGATAGGCTCTATCTTTTTAAGCTCTCTCTTTGAATAATTGCCGAATATGCCGTCTATTATTCCCATTTGTTCTTTGTCCACCTTTCAAAACTGTGAGCGCCGCCGCCGGACGGGCTTACCCTGTCAGTCTATAAACATACGTGTCAATTATACCATAATCAGCGGCTTTTGTCAAGGGCTTTTCTGGGCGGTTGCACAGGGGGCGGTGTGATGTTTCGCAGTGCCGGAAATCATCACAGGCATATTGTCATGTAGGGCGGTATGCAGACGATGTCCTCCTTGAAGCTGAGGTTTCGTGGGTGTATCACATAGCACTCTCCGATCCGGGCTTTGTACTTCTCCTTAAAGCGTTTGAGTGACTCTATCGAATACTTCTTTCCCGACTTGACTTCAATCGGGAACATCTTATATTTCAGCTTGCTGTTGTTTGACAGAAGGAAATCTATTTCAATATCGTTGCGGTGCTTCTCGGCGTTGTAATGTGTGTAGAAATACAGCTTGTGACCGTTTGCTGTCAGCATCTGAGCGATAGTGTTCTCATATAGCATACCCTCGTTCATGTTCAACTTGTCACCGAGTATCTGCTTGTAGACCTCATCTTCCAGCAGCTCGTTCTCGTCAAAGGCATGGCTGACCAGAAGCCCCGTGTCACCGAGATAGCATTTTACATACCCTCTGTTCTCGTTTACCGACAGTCCTACATTCGGGTCGTTGCACAGGAAGCATTCGTTTGATATCATGGAATCCGACAGCCAGAAGAAGGTGTCCTCATAGTGTGCCGCCGTGCTTCCTGCTGAAATATCATTGAAGACCACACGCTTTTCGTGCTGAGACAAGAGCCCCGGTATCTGATCGAATATGGTGAGAACTTTGCTCCTGTACTTGCTGTCTATCTTCATAATGTCGCTGCGGTAGAGTGCAAGGATATCACGCTTTTCTATATCGGCTTTATCAAAGTCCTTGCTGCTTTCAAGAAATGCGATAACGCTCTGAGGCATTCCGCCCACAAGCATATACTGCTTGAACAGGAGCATAGCCTTGTGGTGAAGCTCATTTTCAAGGGGAACTCTATCGGCAAAGCACTTGCGGATATATCCGCATATCTGCTCCTCACCCAAAGCATCACAGAATTCCTCAAAATCCAGCGGATACATACTGAGGTGGCGCTCCTCCGATGGAATGACGATATCCCTGACATTTTCCTTGATGGAAATTAGCGAGCCTGTTTCGATATAGTCGTATCTGCCGTCGGCAACAAGGTATTTGACGCACTCCCTTGCTTTCGGATACATCTGCACCTCGTCAAAGATGATAAGCGACTCACGCTCATACAGCTTTACGCCGTAGTAGGTGGACAGCAGCATGAAGAACGTATCAAGATCGTTCATGTGCTTGGCGAAATAGTCCTTGACCTCGTCGGGACACTTGGCGAAGTCGATCAGGATATAGCTTTTGTACTCATTCTTGCCGAATTCTTCGCATATCGTTGATTTACCGATACGCCTTGCCCCTTCGATCAGAAATGCTTTTTTGCCGTTCAGCTCGGTTTTCAGTGCCAGCAGCTTTTTATACATCTTTCGTTTCAGTATCATAATGCCTCATTTCCATAATGCGCAGGTATTGGTTTGCTTGTAAATCCATGAATACGCAGGTTTGCAATGTGCTCTGGTTTCAATTATGCGCAGGTTTATGATGATTATACTATATGGAAGCGAAAAAGTCAAGTGTGAGCCGCACAGGTGTTTCACGGGGCGGACAGGCTTCGCTCTTAGGCTTAAAACAGCTTCGGCAAAGGGGCGCAGGACAGTATGAAAAAATTTTTTTCCAAACCCCGGTTTTTGTTATAGTCTTGTTATAGTGGCTGTGCTATACTGTGACTGTACTTGAACAAGACTTGAAAAAAACAGAACAAGTCAGAAGAAAAGGAGAGATAACTATGAAAAAGAATATCACAAAGATCGCAGCTGCAGCAGCAGCGGTAATAATGGCATCCACCTGCATGACCACAGGGGTTTTCGCAAGAAGCTACACCACAAGGCCCACACAGTCCGGCAGCTACTACTACAGCTACTATACCGGCCGCTGGTATGATTCCTGGGATGAGGCATATGCGGCATCCGACTATGACCAGGACTACATCGAGTCCGACTATGTATCCGTAGAAGAGGGCTCCAGCGCTACCATGAGCCAGTACTATCCCTGGTACAACACCGCTACACGCAGATACTACGCCACCGAGACCGCCGCATGGAATGCGGACTACACAGGGGACGTTTACAATGCATACGAGCGCCAGAGCAAGGCGGCTGTCTCCGATTATCCCAGCTCCACATACCCTTGGTACAACTCCATGACAGGGCTGTACTACAAGACCCAGAATGATGCTAAGAATGCGGCTCCCGGCGGGAATGTATGGAATGTATACAGCACCGTTGACACCTCAGATACTGTAAGCTCCACCTATCCCTGGTACAGCAGCTATACCCGCAAGTATTACAGGACACAGACCGATGCCGTAGCCGCATCCCTGGGGAACAGCTCCTACGTGACATACGCCTATGTGTCTTCACAGACATATGCAAGCGCCGCCTATCCCTGGTACAGCTCCTACACCAGGAGATACTACAAGACCCAGACCGATGCTGTAAGCGCATCCCTCGGCAACAGCGGCTATGTTTCCTATGCATATGAGGATTCCCAGACCTCTGCAAGTGCCGCATACCCCTGGTACAGCAGCTATACACGCAAGTACTACAGGACACAGAATGATGCTGTCACCGCATCTGGCGGCAGGGCAAGCTATGTATCCTATGCATATGTGGACTCCTCCTCCTATGTAAGCAGCACCTATCCCTGGTACAGCTCCTTCACAAGGAAGTACTACAAGACCCAGCAGGATGCTCTCACCGCATCCGGCAACATCACAAGCTACGTATCCTATGCCCTTGAGCAGACCACTGTAACCACCACTGCCAGCGTATCTGCCGGCACCCCCTATATCGACGGCAGCAAGGCATACAACGGCTGGACCAATGTGGCGAACTTCCTCAGGGCAAGGACAGGCAAGGTCACTGTAAGGATGAACGGTGCCACAGATGTTCCTGCAAGCGTGTTCAGCGCCATGAAGGGCAGGAATGTAACGGCTGCGTTCGTACTTAAAAACGGCATCCGCTGGACAGTAAACGGCATGGATATCACCGCCGCCAACGATCTGAGCCTTGCATCCGCTGCTTCCAAGAATATCCCCAACAGCACCGTGAAGACCGTTTCGGCAGGCTCTGTTGCAAGAACACAGGTCACCATAGGCGATGAGGCTGATGACTTCGGGCTTGAGGCACAGGTCACAGTAAAGCTCTCCGCAAAGCGTGCAGGCAGACAGGTATATGTATATCTGTACGATGAGTTTGAGGACACACTGGATCAGGTAGCCATCACAAGGATCACATCCTCCGGCTACTGCTCATTCCCCGTTACCTCTGCCGGTGATTACCTGCTGGTAGTTGAATAAGCGGACAGACATGAAAAGCCCCCGCAATGCGGGGGCTTTATGCTTGTAAGTTATTCCTCAGCTTCGGTGTCCTCTTCGGAAGTCTCCTCATCGGAGAGCACAAATTCCTCCGGGTTCAGGTATGATCCCTCGGAACGCACCTCAAAGTGCAGGTGGTTGCCGGTAGAATCGCCGGTAGAGCCGATATATCCTATGAGCTGACCTTCTTCCACAACGTCGCCCTCAGCGCAGGCAAGCTCGGACTGGTGCGCATATACGGTGACGTTGCCGTCGTCATTCTCGATCATGACCATGTTGCCGTAGCCGCCGTTCCAGCCGTTCTCGGCCTTTGTGACGGTGCCTGCTGCCGCAGCGTAGATGGGTGTGCCGTAGGGAGCCGCTATATCAATGCCCTTGTGGCCTCTGCCGTCTCCCTGATGAGCGGAGATGTAGCCGCCGTCCACGGGCCAGATGTACTCGCCGCTGCCCTCTCCCTCCTTGAATTTGGGAACGTTGTAGTTGATGGTGCCCTCTTCGCTTTCCTCCATGGTGCCCACTCTTATGACTGCGGACACGGGGCGCTCATATACGACCGTGTCAAGAGTCTTTGTCTTTACCACAGTGTCACCTCTGTAGGTGACAACAGAGGATGTTACCTTGCTGCCGTTTACCCCCTCTGTTTCGGTTATGCGTTCTCCGGCTCTGAGAGTGGAGTCCTCAACGATGACCGTGGAGAAGGGTATCTCCGATACGGTGTCCACCTGCTTGTCGCATTCTACCTCCAGGTAGGGGACAGTGGTGTCAAAGCGGATCATAGTGCCTGTTTTAAGGCTGTCCCCCTTGAGCACGATGGGCTTGCCGTTGTAGGTGGCATAGCAGTTTTCCAGCTGATCAAGGCTCATGCCCTTTTCATCCGCTATTTTCAGGAGATAGTCCCCGTCCTGCACCTCGTAGTAATCCGTGGAGTGGACACGCCCAAGGAGCTTTCTCAGCACCACATCCGTGGTGACAACCTCATCGGGCTCCACATATTCCTCCAGATCGTACTCAATGTCACGGACAAAGCTTGTGGAAACGACATCCTCCTCCTCATAGTTGGAAAGATACCCCTCAAGGGCAGTCTCCACCTCGGAGCAGTCAGCCACAGCGCCTATGAACTCACCGTCCACACGCACTGCATATGCCTTTACCTTTTCACCCTCTGCGGGAGCCTCAGCGGACTCCTCAAGCTCGGGCAGCTTCTCGTCAAACTGCACGGAAAGGGCTGTTTCCATCCTCTGTGCAAGAGTGCTGCTGTCAACCGTGTCATTCTTTGATGCTATGGGAGTTATCTCCAGCTCTGTGTTTACGTAGTAGTCCTCGGTGGTGTCGTAGTTCTTCACCTTGTCAGCCACCTGCTGCACAGCCTCGGATATCTCCCCGGAGCCTGTGACAACGCCGATGTCCTCGCCGTCGTAGGATACGCTCACACCGTATTCGAGATTTGCGCCCTTGACCGTAAATATAAGCGCCGCAACGCAGGCTGCGGGGAATACCATGTCCGCAACGGCGGCAACGGTCAGTTTCTTTTTCTTTTCTGTCTTCTGCTGTGTGTTCTCTGTCTTTGATGTGCGCTTTAAGGAGTTCATCAGTGCCTTGCCGGCGGCAGTGCTCTTTGCAGCTGCTGCACAGACACGTCCGCCTACCTGCTCGGTAAAGCTTATCGCCTGTCTGGCAAAGTCTGTATGCCTCTGGTCTGCCATCAAAGTCCAACTCCTTTCAAAACAGGCGGCTCTGTTCAAAACAGAGTACCCTGTCCCATAATACGAAATGTATATTTTCTCTGTATTATACCCGATGTAGAAAAATGCCTGTATATCAACATTTGGCGGCAAAGGTTACAAAACAGTTACAAATCGTTACAAATTACGAACCCTATTATAACCGCTATTTGAAAGGAAATCAAGCACATTTTCCGAATTTATAGGGATTCTTAAAACTTTTCGTAGAAATAAACAAATTGAGGTTGTTAAATTCTGTAAAAATCTCCTATGTGCCGAATATTTTGTAAAACATAATACGACCAAATATTACGGTAATGTTTCACAATTGACAATATCATCCCCGCCGATCTGCTAAAAATGACAAATTACCAAAAAAGAACAATGAACCCTTCGGCTCATTGTTCCTTGAACATGGATCTTTGTGTACTGAGCTTTTCCCTAAAAAGCGGATGCCCTTGTCATCAGGAACACAGCCGCTGCCGCAAGCACCGCCTGCAGGGCAAGCATAAGGGGCACACCCACCGCAAAGGCGGGCTTTCTGGTCTTGTGGCGGAATATCTTCATTGCCGCAAGGGAGCCTGCTGCTCCCCCTAAGAAAGCCACTGTCAGCAGGGCTTTTTCACTTATCCGCCAGGCGCCGTTTTTTGCCGCCCCCTTGTCTGCGCCGTACATGAGGAATGCAAGCACATTCACGGCGGCAATTGTTATTACAGCGGCTTTTATAGTCTCAGGCTCAATATTCATCTGCATCATTTCTTGTCAAATATAAGTATGTAGACAACTCCCGCAGCGGTGGCGGCAGCTGCCAGTGAGATGATGACACGCACGGGCATGGGTACGGCGCTTTTCTTTTCCTCCTCCGGGGCAGCGGTGACATCCGTTTCAAGCTCCGTGAGGGTGGTGCCCTGTGCTGAGGTTACCCCGGTCTCTGCGGCGGATGTGACGGATACGTCCTCCTGTGTCCCCGCTGAAATTACCAGCAGCGTGGTGTCTTCGGCGGGAGAAGTGTTCTCCGGGAGGTATGCAGTTTCGGCGGTGGTTATGACTGTCTGCACAGGCCCTGCGGTCATTTGAGCGTCCGGGGGCTCAGTGCCCGTCATTTCCGTTTCCTGTGCATCACCGGTCTCACTTTGCAGCGTTTCGCTCTCTATGGGCTCGTCTATCTGCTCCTGAAAGCTCAGCAGATAGACGGAAAGGGGCTCTGCGGTGAAGGTGCAGCCCGTGTCGGTGATAACTGCCCCCTCCGTGCCTATGCTGCGGATATTTGCGGCGGCGGAGGTAAGGGAGTAGATATCGGTAAGCTCAAAGACACGCTTTTTGCTTGCAATGCGCAGGCTCACCTCACGGGGCTGTGCCATATTCTGATTTGTCACTATGATGTTCAGCCGCCCGTCCTCGCTGTTAAAGGCGGAAAAGACGTTGGAAAGCTCGTCCCCCTCCTTTTTCACATCAAGGAGCTCCGAGCCGAAGGAGCCGCCGTTGTTGTCGTAGTCGGTAAAGAGGTTCATTGCCTCCCGCTGATAGCTCCACCGTGTCTTAGGGGAAAGGCACGCCATGTATATCTCATTCTCCGCAAATACACCCAGCGCTTCCACCTCGGCAATGGCGCCGCTTATGTGGTTGCCGCCCCCGAAATCATATTCGGAAAAGCTGATCCTGGTATCGGGGTAGTATGTGCGTATGGATGCCCTTAGTGTGGGTATCAGGGGGGTGAACTGCCGCCCCAGAAGCACGCTCTCGCTGTTTTCCACGTAGTCCGGATCCCACAGGGTGCGCACGGCCTGCATACGGTAGGCGTTGCTGACGTTGTCGGTGCCGTCAATGACATTTATGCCCTCGGGAGTCCTTGCCTCGGTGAAATAGTGTATGTCGTAGGAGTCCAGCAGGCGCAGCCCTGCCTTTTCACTTTCAAGGCGCATCCTGTCAAGGTACAGATCCGGGAACCATGAGTATTCCGACTGCCTTTCAAGCTGGAGCCATGTGTCCTTGCCGCACAGGTAGAAGGAGCCCTGCAAAGTGTGTGTGGAGGGACCGAACACCATAGCGGAAGGGTCTATGCCCTTGACGGTGTAGGCAAGCTGTGCGGATCTGGTGGAAAGGTCTCCGGGCCCTGCGGGGGACACTCCAAGATTCTGGAACACATCTCCCCAGGTGTCCGGGGCTCTGTCGAGAAGGTAGCCCATGATGCCCCCCTCGCTGGCATAGCCGTACTTGCTGGTGAGGTAGCTCACATACTCATCCATGTATACAGCCTTGTCGGTGGTGGCAGGGGACAGGGAGTAGGCCTCGTTCTTGTCAAAGAGCACGGGTATCATGCGCACAGCCGCATCCTCACGGCTGACTATACCCGATGAATCTCCTGCCACAAGCCCCATTGCCTGGAGTGTAACAAGCTGGAAGGGTATGGAGAAATATCCCGAGCGGGTCACAAGGTCGTCTGTGAAAAGTGCGGGTGTCGTCCAGTCATATGAGGGATGTCCCGCCACAAGAGAAACGTCGTTGGCATTGTTCCCCGATGTTCCCGGGTTTGAGTAGTTTGTCTCCCAGTTGTATGTGGAAAGTGCGGCATCCCGCTGCTTGATGACGGTGGCTGTGAGCCCGCCTATGGAGTTGTTGTCGTTTATGCCGTAGATGTAGGGGCTTATGGGCGTGGTGCTCCTGTCGGGATATATGACCGCAGAGGTATATGCTCCCTCCTCAAATACGGCTGTCTCATCTGCGGATACGGGTGTGAATACCACCGCAGCGGATGTGACAAGGCATATAAGCAGTGCCTTGATGCGTGGCCTCAAGCCCTCACCCCCCTTAAAGTTTTTGCAGTGTGTTGTACTCATCATTTCCCAAGTATGGCGGCAAGCAGCTCATGCTCGGTGAACTCTCCTGTTCTCCTGTCGGCAAGGGCAAAGTCGGAGTATTTGCCGTTGTCCCACCAGAGAGCCGTAGCGTGGTACCGCCGGCACAGCTCCCGTGTCCATTTGGCGTGGGCTATGCGGTGGGACAGGTTCCCGTCCTTGTTTACAGAGCCCCATTCCGTCAGCCAGACAGGGATGCCCTTGCTTATGAATTTGCGGCTCATATCTTCAAAGTCATGTATGAATTTCAGTGATTTGGGATACTCGGGGTCAAATTCGGAATAATTCTCCCCGTTTTCCAGGCGGAAGCAGAACTCCACAGGACCGTAGCAGTGCCAGGAAAGCATCAGCTTGCCCGGGGCTGTTTTCGGCAGCTCGAAGTATTCGCTCATAAAGCCCTGTATGCAGGCGGCATACCCTTCTGTCATCAGCACACGGTCGGTGTTCTCTCCCCCTGCGCTGTACACGGCATTCACAAAGGCACAGTTGTAGTCGTTGATGTTGAGTATGGCTCTCCTGCACCGCTCCACACGGTCATCTGCGTGCCACTCGTACTCATCACGGGGCAGGCGCACCTCATTGAAGGCTTCCATCACAAGGCGGCTGTCATATCCCGCAAAGCGCCGTGCTATCTGTGACCATATGTCGGTGATGTACTTCACGGAGCTGTCGTGGTACTCATCGGAGGGGAGGATGCCGTATCTGTTCACGTCGTGGTGGCTGTCAAGTACGGTGATGAGCCCTGCATCAAGGCTCACATCCACAAGGTGCTGCACTCTGTCCAGCCACTCAGGGTCTATGGTGTGGTCTGCCCCCTCAACGTGGTTGAACCATGTGACAGGCAGGCGCAGTGCATCAAACCCCGCCTTTTTTACATTGTATATATATTTGTCCGAGATACGGGGATTGTGCCAGAGTGTCTCGCTGGACAGACCGTCGGGGGTTTCCCTCTCCCCGGTCACTCTCTCACGGCTGAATGCGTCAAGGCAGTCGCCGATGTTGTAGCCCATCCGTACCCTCTCTGTCAGGCTCTGTGCTGTATAGCCCATTGTTTGCACCTTCTTTCTGTCCATGCCCTTTGTGCCTGAAGGGGCATCATTCCCATTCGCTCATTGAACCGTAATCTTAACCAGTTTGAGTTAAGTTTTATCGTTCGTGGTCTCTCTATTATCTCAGTTGTCTGTCAGATTTGGAGTGTCTGATTTTTTGTTGCCATTGTGTTGCCGGTGGACATATTGAGTAGAGCGCAGATTGGAGCGGTTGTCAAGATTAATAGCGTTATATTTTGACTTTTTCATACAGTTTTGGTGAAATCATATTTGGTTCAATTATATGATTGTCAAGCAAATCACGTAGCTTAGTCTTTATATCTTTTTCATGGTATCTTTTATGATTTTGAAGAGATTGAAGAACAACCTTAGAAAACACTCCAAGTCCTGCATAATTATGTACAATTACATTATAATGCGTTTGCTTTAATTCTTCTATTGGAGTATTGGCGTCAGATTGCGATTGTTCTAAATTTAAATCCGCATCAATAATATATTCTTCAGGAATATAAACAACATCACAAGTATTAGGCTTTTCAAATCCGACTATTAGTGGAATAATATCATCAATTGAATATGAATCAACATCAACTCTCCATAAAGAAAGTTTATTGCTTGTTGTTTTCAAACAGTTAGTTATTGCATCTGCAGAAACATTGTTTATCTCTTTAGCTGCAATATTGGGATCACTACTTAATGGATTTTCCTGCCACTTTGGACGAGAAATTTTTCTAATATAATAAACCATCTATTCAACTTCCAATTCATTAATAACTTCACTTAAATACTCTTTAAACCATTTAGTATTTGTTCGAGCAAGAAGCTCTTTTAAAGCTGGTAAATGTCTGTTGTCCTTCCAAGATTCAAAACATCTAACAGATAAATCTTGAATTTCAATATCAGGATTTGATAAACCTGCAACAGGAATTATTTGAATGATACTTCTTCGCTCAGGAGGTAAATTCATAACTATAAACAATAGATGTTTAATAATGTACTTGTCATCATACATATGTTGCAAATATATATTTTGTAGAATCGAATCAGCTATTGTACCAAGTTTATCATATAACTCCTCAAAAAACAGCTCGGCTTGCGAACGATAACCTGTATCAAAAGAAGTTTCTAATAATAGTTTTGTAAGTTGTGGAGTGTACTTATCCATATAATCAGCCTGCATTCTCTTAAACTGCATAACAATATCATCATTTTCTATGATGCTTTCATATCTTGTATTATTATTATGCTGAACAGTACTGGAATATGAATTATTATTTATTTCAAAATCATCGATAAAAATATAATTTACAGTTCGTCCATTTGTATTTGAGCTGCCACTCTCTATACCTAATTTGCCCATGATTTTAACTATCTCCCTTTATTGATAAAACCATATTTCCCATTGCATCGAGCATTGTTAAAAACGCTTGATCTTTAAACCTAAACGAGGCGTTTTCAGCAATGGTATTCACATCATAAGCATACTGTGTTATATTCGCTAATATAACATTATTTTTTTCAACAATAATGTTACATTCTTCATTATTGATATTCCCACGAAAACATTGACGTAAGTGAGATTCTGTTTTGTGAGTATTTTCAATATCGATCTCATTTATTTCTTCATTGTCTTGTAAAGAAGTTTCAACATTACAATTTATTGCAAGCCTATTAGAAACAACTTCAAATTTCGTTGTAAAATCTGCAATTAATTCTTTCATTTCCGAATTGAACAATTCAAAAAGATTTTGAATTGTTTCCATTGATGATAAACTAAAATTAATGCGACTTGTTGTGATATCAATATTAAAATCTGCACCTTTATGAAAAGTTGGCATAACAAAAACCTGAGCTTGTCCGTTGGGCAGAAGTTTTAACTCATTAGCTGTCATCGGCTTATACCCTCTTGTGTTAAAAAACTGAATTAATCCCATGTATTTTTCAACGTTACTTGTGGTAAATGCTTCATAGTTTCCAAAAGCCGAAAATTGTATAAAATTCTTCATTAACAAAAACCTCTTTCAGACATTAATGGTAATTTATAGATATATTATAGCACAATATATCATAGAATACAAGTGATTATATATATTTTCATTTATTCTTCACAGTCTGCAAGGTATTTATCACCTGTTCAATAAACTTATATTATTGTATATAGAACGTTAATATGATAAAAGCCGAGGACACTTATTGTATGTAGACTTATAAGCTGAGATCTTGTATAATTTATCTATATTCTAAAGGCAGGTGGTATTTTGAATATTATCGAAGTGTTTGGAACTAATGTCAGAAGATATCGAACGCTGCTTGGGTTATCACAAGAAAAATTCGCCGAGAAATGCGGATTGCATCGAACATATATTAGCGATATTGAGTGTTTTCGTAGGAGTATATCTCTCGACAATATTCAGAAAATTGCTGATGCACTTGAAATCGAAACGTATAAACTGTTTTTGGAGGTTAATCATGATAATTAATATTAAAAACGATGAACTCATAGCCTTGAACGGAGCCGAATCACCTGATTTTCCGAAATATACTTCTCAGTTAATTAACTGGGCAAATCAGAACGCCCAAGGTACTCGTCCTAAAGTAGTTGGAAAACTTTCCGATTTATTTCCTGAGTTTGAGAATGGCACTGATGAAGTAACTATTTCCAAATGGAAAGAATGGTATCTGGCTAAGTATCCTGATGCCGTAAACGAAGCTACAGAGAAAATATGGAAACAAGTTAAAAACCTCAAAGATGCCATTGTTCTAATCGACAAAGACATGGTAAAACGTTGGGTAGAAGACTTAGTTATCACAAAAACATACAATGGATTATATTTTCAGCAAGCGATCTTACAAAGGCTTTCGACTATCCTCGGACACCCTTATCGATTTGCTACCGCAGAGGAAGAATCAAAGGGAATAGACGGATATGTGGGCGATACTGCTTATTCTGTGAAGCCAGATACATTTAAATCAACAAATGCTCGCAGTATCTCTGAAGACGTAAATGTTAAGATGATTTATTACACCAAAAAGAAAACAGGTATTACTGTAGAAATTGAAGACTAAAAACAGGACTGCTATTCATTCATAGTGAGTAGCAGTCCGTATTTTTAGGTATATTCGCAAGTTATAGAGCCGTTGTTGTATTTGAGATTTGATACAGTTGATATATATATCGCTGTTTCTTGTTTGGTCTTTACTGGAAATTGGTGAAGATCGTTATGATAGCATTTTGCTTTCTTTTCTTCTGGCAGTGATGCAATAAAGCTAAGATGTGCAGAAATACGGCTGTTAATGATTTTATTAAGGTCATTAGCCGATACATTAAGTCTTTCACGAGCTAAATCAGCTATTCCTTTATCAATCTCAACACCGATACTGTTTCGATGTGCAGCCATACAAGCAAGATTAGTTGTTCCAAGACCGCAGAACGGATCTAAAACCGTATCGTTTTCGGCAGAATACATATTTACAAGCCTGTACGGTATCTCAAAAGGAAACGATGCATTCCTGTTTCTGACAGCGGAATTGTTCAATACTTGTGAAGTACCTTTTACTTCCCAAAGATCAGAGAACCATATATTTCTTTCTTCCCAAAAATACGCACTCTTTTGTCTGTATTCCTTTTCTTTGCCTTTGAAAGTGCGCTTTCCTCCCTTACGGAATATCAATATGTACTCATGTTCGTAAGTTACGTATGCTCCTGCCGGATACATACCTGATCCCATAAACTTATTAGGCGAGTTTGAAGGCTTTCTCCAAAGAATATCGGGCATAACACTATATCCAAGTGCTGAAAAGAACTCGATGATTTTTGAATGGCTGGAGAAAAGCTGAAATTCCCCTCCTAAAGTTCTCGTAGCATCACCTATGTTTATGCATATAAACCCATGATCTGCAAGAACTCTGTTGCATTCTTTCCATGTTAAATTTAAAAGAGCGTGCATTTTGAGAAAGGAAGAGTAGCCTTCGCCGTTTTCCAAATCGCTCTTTATTGTGCTATCTTGACTTATAAATAAATCATCCCACATTTCGATCATAGGATATGGCGGAGAAGTTACTATAAGATTTACGCTTCCGCTTTCTATAAAATCCATGTTATTGCTATTAGCAGTAACTATCTGGTGTTGAGTCATAATATCACCTATCGCATAGTATTTGTACTCTTGCCATTATACTGTAAAAAGCACTTAATGTCAACGGTTAAGAGATTAAATCTTTTGTTTTACACACACCATAGCCACATACACCGGCTCTCTGGCAATCAGACGATCCATGTTCTCCAGACCACTCGCCTTTGCAAGATCTCCGACCGCTACGGCTCTGAGATACTCTATATCATTTTCGGGCATCATTCCCATTCAATAGTCGCTGAGGGCTTGGGTGTCAGGTCGTAGAGCACACGGTTCACGTTCTCCACTTCGCTGGTGATGCGTGCCGTAATGTGCTCTAAAAGCTCAAAGGGGACGTTCTCCACGGTGGCGGTCATGGCATCACGGGTGTT
>DGXE01000069.1 GCA_002395525.1 Ruminococcus sp. UBA4240 | reverse complement strand
TATGCTTCTGCCATAATTCTTTCGCCCGACAGGAGTTCATTGACATTGATATCAAGAAGTCCGCACAGCTCCAGCATGATCCCTGAATCCGGCATGGACTTGCCCGTCTCCCACTTTGACACCGCACGGTCGCTTATCCCCAGCTTCTCTGCAAGCGCCGCCTGTGTCATGCCCTGCTCCTTGCGGCAGGACGCAATGAATTTTCCGATCTTGATCTGATCCATCGGGCACCCTCCTTTCATGGTCAAAGCATATCACATTCCGGCACGGTTTAACAGGAACCGGCGGTTGATTTTGAACTTATCAACCACCGGTTGAGTGCGATAACACCGGCTTTTTCCGGGCTTTCTGCCCTGTGAGGCAGTCTGTCAGCCGTAGGTCTTTTCTATGCGGTTGACCCCTGTCTTGATGGCAGCCTCAGCCACAGCCTCTGCCACTACCTCTGCTATGTTCTTGTCCAGAGCGGAGGGGATGATGTAATCCGGGGACAGCTCATAGTCCAGCACCGACCAGGCTATTGCCTTTGCGGCGGCTATCTTCATGGCATCGTTTATGTCGCTTGCACGCACATCAAGGGCGCCACGGAAGATACCCGGGAAGGCAAGGACATTGTTTATCTGGTTGGGATAGTCCGAACGGCCTGTTCCCACTATGGCAGCCCCTGCCGCCTTTGCATCCTCCGGGGTTATCTCCGGGTCGGGGTTTGCCATGGGGAAGATGATGGGATCCTTGTTCATGGAACGCACCATGTCCTTTGTGACGGTGCCCGGGGCGGAAATGCCTATAAACACATCTGCACCCTTCATGGCATCCGCAAGGGAGCCTTTGAGCATCTCCCTGTTGGTGACACGGGCGATCTCCTCCTTCTGGGGATTGAGCCCCTCTCTCCCCTCATAGATAGTACCCGAGCGGTCGCACATTATGACATTTTTCAGCCCCATGGAGATAAGCAGCTTGATTATGGCTATGCCTGCCGCACCCGCACCGCTGGTCACCACCTTCACATCCTCTATGTTCTTGCCCACCAGCTTTAATGCATTGAGCATTGCTGCCAGAGTGACCACTGCGGTGCCATGCTGATCGTCGTGGAACACGGGGATGTCGCAGATCTCTTTCAGGCGGCGCTCTATCTCAAAGCAGCGGGGAGCTGAAATGTCCTCCAGGTTTATGCCCCCGAAGGAGCCTGATATAAGGCTCACGGTGCGGACTATCTCATCCACGTCCTTGGAACGCACGCAGATAGGTATTGCATCCACTCCGCCGAATGCCTTGAACAGGGCACATTTCCCCTCCATAACAGGCATTCCCGCTTCGGGGCCTATGTCACCCAGACCCAGCACGGCTGTGCCGTCAGTTATGACTGCCACCAGATTGGAGCGGCGTGTCAGTTCAAAGGACTTGTTGTAGTCCTTCTGTATCTCAAGGCAGGGGCGTGCAACTCCCGGAGTGTAGGCAAGGGAGAGATCCTCCTTTGTCATAAGGGGAGCACGGCAGATGACCTCTATCTTGCCCTTCCACTGATAGTGCTTTTTGAGAGATAATTCAGAGTAATCCATTGTAATCCTCCTTGCAGTTAGTATACTCTAATTATACCTTTTTGGTAGGAATATGTCAAGGAGGATAACTATTTATTATGTAAAATCCCGACAAGAAACAGCCTGTGTATTTGTTGAAAAACACCAACGTACTGAGCTTATCTTTTCTTTTCCTTTGGCAGAAGGTGCTTTGTCAGGTTCTTTCTGTAGGGGCCGCTGACGGTGCATGGAATGCCCAGTTCCTCCAGGGTCTCCCTGAATGCGTCGGCGTATTTGTCCTCGTTTATCAGCTGCATCATGGTAACAAAGATCCTGTCGCCCAGAGAGGTGGCTTCCAGCAGCAGATGCCCCTCACAGATGACCCCGTAGAACTCTATATAGTCCGCAAGCTCACCCAGATCCACCTGCCCTGTGTAGTTCATGATGAATGTGCCATGTACCGCATCCTTACCCGAAGAGGTATCGTTCTCCGTCATGTATCTTCTCTTGTTTTCAAGGCCCTCTGTCTCATCGATCCTGCTGTAAAGCTCAAATCTTTTCCTCAGCTGATACTGGCTCACGGTGGAGTCGGTCTGGAGTATGATCTGTCCCCTGGTCATGGTGCCCAGCTTTTCCATGCTTTCTTTCAGGTACTCCCTGTCGTAGTCTATATACACATGGCTGAGGATATCTGCATGGGTGTCGGGCATTCCCAGTCCGTCACGGGGATTGTGTGCCGTTTCTCCGCCGATCACCCTGTACCTTCCGGGCAGCACCTTGTCCATCGCCTTAGCCATGGCAATGATGAAAAAAGTGGTCACACTGGAGTCATTCGCCTTTATGAACGGGATAAGATCCTGCTTTCTTACGGTGAATATCCTGTAATTGGGGCAGCGCCTGAACGGATCGTACACCCCCGTAAGATAATCCTTTATCATCATCACCGGCTTTTTGCTCCTGTATGTGTACACAGGCGGCTCATCCGTCAGGTCGGACATATCCGGCTCAGCCGTTTCAGTGGGCTTAAGATCGCTGTCCCACTTGTTTATCATGGGTGCATAGGGCTTCACGCCGTACCTGTCACACACATATTCGTACACGCTGGTCATGATCCACGGGAAGATACCCTTTCCCCCCGCCAGTGAGTGGCTTATGTTGAAGAAGATGTTCTTTCCCCTGCAGTCAACAAACACAAGGTGGCCGTTTACTGCCCTGCTCCCGAGAAGCGGCAGATGTCCGGATGATGTGAGCACCGCCACAGGCTTGCTGTTTGGCACGAGTATATATGCGCCGTCCTCATCAAGGCGCACCTTCACGGAAAAATAGGGATACCTCTTTATCGCCCTGTTGACAGACTTTTCAAGTATCTCCTTATCTACCGTATCCTTCATGATGAACCTCATGCGGACTACCGCTGAGTAACGCTTTTCGCTGTTGTAAAGTCTGTAGGTGTCAAGGCTGTGTTTCATAGTATCCTCCTCACATTCTCATGACAGAACAGTCATCCCCCGCCGGCACGGCTTTTCTCTGAGCTTAAGAGCCGCTGCCTGAGGGAAAAGAGTTTTTATTGTCTATTATACCATGTGCAGATGCCGATTGCAAGTATTTCCTTCAAAACTGACATCCGTCAGGCTTACGGCTCTGTAACGATATCATCCTCCCTGCCTCTGCCCTTACGGATTCTTAAAGAAGCGTGAGCCTCCCTCCAAAGGCTCCCGCTGTATCTGTTATCCTGATTCCTGTTTTACGGATCCCTGTGTCTGTCAGGGCTTCTCCGAGTACAAGGGGGATGCCATGGATGAAGGCCAGCGGCTACATCATGAAGCCCGTTTCCCGTCAGAAGGTTTCATTCTTCATTCTACATTCTGCATTATTAAGGGTGTTGCTTTTTTTGCGGATCTGTGGTATCATGGAATGAAGATAACCGGGAGGGCATCAGAATGAGTACAAAAAGAAATAATACAAGCAGCACCGCCCTAAGGCGTGTGACCATTGACACATCAAAGGCAGAGCTGAGGGAGAATCTGCGGTACAGAGGCAACGGCATGGTGTCCGCAAACAATACCTCCCGCCTGCTCATTGACTATAAGGCGGTGAACCCCGCTGCCTATGAACAGTTGCTGCAGCTCCTCTTCGGCGAGAAGGGGCTGGGCATAAACCACCTCAAGCTGGAGATGGGCTCGGATATCAATTCATCCTCCGGGACTGAAGCCTGTGTAAAGCGCTCTCCCGACGAAAAGGCGGATGTCACAAGGGGGGCGGGATTTGTCCTTGCCCACGATGCACGGGAGATCAACCCCGGGATCACTCTGGATATGCTTTTCTGGAGTGAGCCCCGCTGGGTGACGGATGCAGCCGACCCCTATGATGCCCGCTACCGCTGGTACAAGGAAACTCTTGATGCGGCATATGAGACCTACGGCCTTAAATTCGACTATGTGAGCGCCACACGCAATGAGCGTGCCTGGGACGATGAGTGGATAAAGTACCTTTCCCGCAGGCTCAAGGCGGAAAAGGACTGCCCCTATGACTACTCTGCCATAGGGATAGTCACAGGGGAGGAGGTGTGTACCTGGAAGGGCGCAGATGACATGATCGCCGACCCGGAGCTTGCTGATGCAGTGGATGTTATCGGCAGCCACTACACCTCATGGTCAACGGAGAATGCAAAAAGCCTTGCCGGGCAGGGCAAGGAGCTGTGGCTCAGCGAGGGCAGCGCCCCGGCGGAGTATGCACAGGGGGCATACAGGTATGACGGCGGACAGGGGGGGCTTAATGCGCTAAACGGTATGCTGGATGTGGCAAACCGCTTCCTCACCATGTACCATGGGGGCAGGATGTGCCTGTACGAGTATCAGCCCGCCATTGCCGCCTATTACAGCGGAGCCACCTACACACAGAAGCAGCTCATCCTTGCGGATGAGCCGTGGAGCGGTCACTATACCCTTGACAGCGGCTTTTATATGGGGCTGCACTTCTCCCGCTTCTACAAAAGGGGCTGGGCATTTATAGACAATGCCTGCTATGGGGACGGCAAGCCGGGTGGCGACGGCCACTGCATTGTGGATGCAAGATACACCTATATGACAGCCTGTGACCCTGATACCAACGACTATTCCTTCACCGTCACCAACACCACGGACAAGCCCATAACCTACAGCTTCACCGTAAGGGCGGAGGAGAAAAGTGCTTCCCCTGTCTATGTATGGGAAACAAGGGGACCCGACAGCGGCGCCTATGACGAGAACTACTTTAAGAAAACAGCTGTCCTCACCCCTGTAAAAAAGCGCAGCGGATACGGGTTTACATTCCAGGTGAAGCCCTATTCACTGGTGACCCTCACCACCCTTGACATTGAGGAGGACACCTTCACCTGCCCCTATGAGAGCAAAGTCCTCCCCCTGCCCTACTCCGATGACTTCGGCTATGAGGAGGAGTTTATCACATCCCGTGGGGGCGCACCCCTTTACACCTGCGACGGAGGGGGTGCCTTCGAGATCGTCCGGCGTGAGGGGGGCAATGTGCTCATGCAGAAGATAACCGCTGACACAAAGGCTGATGAATGGGGCTGGACCCCCGACCCTGTCACGGACTTCGGGGATGACAGGTGGGCTGACTACGGGGTCACGGCGGATGTGAGCCTTGCACCCTCGGACAGCCCGGACACTAACTACGCCGGCATATGTGCAAGGTACAACCTTGCGGACATTGGTGACAGCGGCTATCGCCTTGCCCTGTACGAAAGCGGCAGGTGGCAGGTCTCCCTGAACGGCGATGCTATTGGAGAGGGCGAGCTGAAAGACTTCTCCCCGGAAAAAAGCACCCTTTGCCTTGGGGTGTACAAAGCCGGTGTGAAATGCTTTATTAACGGAAAATGCGTGTACCGCCGGGAGGGTGCTCCAACGGAGCACACAGGCGGTGCAGGGCGTGCCGCTCTGTGCAGCAGCCTTAACACCAACAGCTTTGGCAGTGTGAGGATAGTGCCCATCGGGGATGAGCCCTATGTCATGCGCTTTGACGACACGGATGAGTGCTTCTCCTATGAGGGGGACTGGCAGCACGACCTTATGTGTTCATTCCGGAACTATCACCGCACCCTGTCCGCAGGAGGGGAAGGCTGCTCCGTCACACTTGCCTTTGCGGGCACAGGCTTTGCCCTTGTCGGTGAGAACAGGGACACGGCTGATGTGGGCGTAGTCGTTGACGATATGCCTGAGATATGCATGACCACATCCCCTGCCGCCCCGAGGGAAAGGGTATTGTCCCTTTATGACCTTGCGGACGGAGAGCACACTGTCACCGTCACCGTAAAGAGGGGGACTCTCAGCATAGATGCGGCTGAGATAAGGTATATCACCTCTCTGGCTGGAGCCGTGGAGTGGGAGGATATGGGAGAGGGCTCACCGAAGGAGGAGGATGTACCGGATGCGGACGAGGAAGACACTCATCCTGTGAGGAGAAAGCGCATACTCCCCATCATCATTGCAGGAGCCGGCGCATTGCTGATAGCAGGCATAGCCTTTACTGCTGCAATACTTAAAAAGAGGAAGAAAAAGTGATATGATAAAACAAGCTATGGCAGGATCCTGCCATAGCTTGTGTGTTTTTTACATAGGGACATCAGGGGATATATTCCTCGCCGTGTACGTTGAACAGGCGGATTATACATATGATCCAGTCAATGAGCCAGCCCAGCCCTAAAAGCCCGAAGGTACACAGCCACAGTATGCCCGTGCCTATCTTTCCCTCGTAGAAGCGGTGTACGCCCAGAAATCCCAGCAGCCAGCAGAGGATGAATGTCACCCACTTGTTCTTTGCGTTGCCCACCATGTAGTTGTTGGTCACGTTGTAGGTGTTCTGCGTGCCATAGGGCTGCTGATAGGTGCCGCTGTTATAGTTCTGATCGTAATTCTGTCCGTAGGGCTGTGAGCGGTTTGGCGCCTGACCGTACTGCTGATTCTGATTCGGTGCCTGACCGTAGGGCTGCACCGGATTCTGGTTCTGTCCATATACGGGGGGATATGCCCTCTGGGGCTGGGAAGCTGTGTTCTGTCCGTAGCCGTACACCGGGGGAGGTGCATACCGGGGAGCGTTGTACCCCTGCTGCATCTGCTGTGCATACTGCCCCTGACCCGCAGGCTGGCTGTACTGCCCCTGTGAGTATCCGTTCTGCCCAACCTCTGCGCTCAGTGTGCGGCCGCAGTTTGAGCAGAACCTGTCCTTTTCCGTAATGGGTGCGCCGCACCCGGGACAGCTTATATAGCCTGTGGTCTCAACCACCTTTACGGCTGTTTTCTTGACAGGCTCCGTGTAACTGGCTTGCCCGTTATTATAGAATTCACTCATTTCCTTCACCTCATGGCGCACACTGCGCCCTCGCATAGAAATATTTTACCAGTTTTACAGTCCCTTGTCAAGCGGGAAACAGTTTTTTATGATATTTCTAAGCTGATTTTAAAGAACGGGGCGGCTGTCAGCGCTGCACCGTCATTTTGCAGCTCTCACCCTTCCGGATGGATATGTGACACAGCCCGTCCTCACCGGCGGCAATGGTGGTGCCCTCTATTGTCACGGACTTTGCCCTGACTGCAAGGGGGCAGCCCGCAAGGGAGATGATCTCCGCTTCGGTGACAGCGCCGTCTTTCCACTCAAAGGACACGTCAAAGCCGCCCCTTGCCCGCAGGTGGGAGACCTTACCCGCTTTCCATGCGGGGGGCAGTGCGGGGATGAACTCAATGCCGCTGACACTCTGGAGGAGCGCTTCCGCAATGCCTGCACCCCCTCCGAAGTTGCCGTCTATCTGGAAGGGGGGGTGCATATCCAGCATGGAATCCGCCGTGGAATGGGCAAGAAGTGCCGTGATGTTCTCCTGTACCTTTTCACCGTTGTGGAGGCGGGCATACATATTGATTATCCACGCCCTTGACCAGCCCGTGTGACCTCCCCCGTGGGTAAGACGGCGGGTGATGGTGGCATCAGCCGCTCTTGCCAGCTCCGGTGTGCGGTATACGTCGATGAGATCCGCAGGATACAGGCCGAAAAGCTGTGATATATGCCTGTGTCCCGGCTCTGCCTCGTCGTAGTCCACAGCCCACTCCTTTATCTGGCCGTACTTGCCCTCCTCGATGGGGGGCAGACGGAGAAGTGCTTCTTTCACCGCCTGTACATCCTCCTCATGGAGCAGCTCATATCCCTTTGCAGAGAGTATGTCATGCGCCTCGATGAAGCCGTTGAAAAGCTCGGTGAGGATCTCCGTGTCCATGGCAGCCCCCTGGCAGAGAGAGCCCTTTTCACCGTTTTCGCATATGTAGGTGTTCTCCGGGGAAACGGAGGGGCTTACCACCAGCTGACCCGCCTTGTTCTCTGTGAGAAAGTCAAGGAAGAATTCGCAGACCTCGGCTATGGTGTCGTACTTTTCGGCTAAGAAGTCTGTGTCCTGTGTGAAGAGGTAGTGCTGTCTGATGTGGGTACACAGCCATGCCAGACCCATGGGCCACAGTGTGGCAGGCATCCACTTGTCCTGGGGGGCAGTGTCCCCCCAGATGTCGGTATTGTGGTGGCAGACCGTACCCCTGCACCCGTACATCTCACGGGCGGTGACACGGCCGTTCTCACGCATACGCTCGATATGGTCAAACAGCGGTGTGTGACATTCGGGGAGGGCGGACACCTCAGCGCCCCAGTAGTTCATCTCCGTGTTGATGTTTATGGTGTATTTGCAGCCCCAGGCAGGCCACATATCGTGGTTCCATATTCCCTGCAGGTTCAGGGGAAGGGTGCCCTCACGGGAGCCTGCGATCATAAGGTAGCGGGAGAAATTGTAGTAGAGGGTGACAAGGGCATTGTCGCAGCCCCCCTCACGGACGGCAGCAAGCCTGTCGGGGGTGTATTCGCTTTTTGGTGTGTCCCCCTCAATGTCAATGGCGCACCTGCCGTAAAGGGCTGTGTAGTCCTGTGTGTGGCGGTCAAGGAGCAGCTTGTAAGGCTTTCTTGCAGCAGCCTTCGCCTGGGATATTGCCTTTTTGATGTAGTCCCCTGTGCGGTAGGCAGTCTGTGCGGCAATTATTATGGTGGCGCTGTCAGCCCCATCGCACTTTATGCGGTTGGCATCGGTGCCGCAGGTGCCCCCCTCGGATACGGCTGTAATGGCGCAGGCATAGGGTATGGTGTCGGTAACGGTGAAAAGCAGAGTGTCTTCGTCATATGCCCTGTTCTCATCGTAGTAGTCGTCACGGCCGTCAATAAGGGCGCAGAAGGACACTGCCCCGGGCTTGTCAGCGGTGATGTGCATGACTATGACCTCATCGGGTTTGGAGGCAAAGGTTGTTCGTGTAAAGGTAACGCCCTTTACGGTGTACCTCACCGTATCACTTGCATATTCAAGGGAAAGCTCATGGCAATAGTCTGTGTACCCCTCAGCCAGGCAGTATATGTTCAGATCCCCTAAGGGCATATAGTGGCGCTGCTGCTCGTTGGTGCCGTAGAAGCTGTCCTCACAGAGAGCCTCAGCCTCCCTGATGCGCTCTTCGGCAAGGAGGGAGCGGATGGCGTCAAGGTTTGCCCTTGCCTTCGGGTTGTTCCTTTTCCGGAATCCCCCCGACCAGATGGAATCCTCGTTTAGAGCCAGCAGCTCATTGCCGGGTCTGCCGTATATCATGGCACCGAGCCTTCCGTTACCTATGGGCAGGGCATTGTGCCACTCTTCTGCGGGGGCGTTATATATCAGTTTTTGTGTGTATTTGTTCATAGCGTTTTCCTTTGTTATAGGGGGCGGCACTGTGCACAGTGTACAATGTACAGTTGGGTGACGGAAACTTGGCGGCTTGACTTCCTCTCATGCAACTGTTGTATAAGTGTTGAGAGTGGAGAGTGGAGCTGATAGCTTGGTATAATGGATAATGATCGTTCTGACAGATATTGGGTGACTTTATTTCCTCTTGCGAAGCAAAGCAAGCGAAGCGGGAAAAGAGAGCAAAAGCAATCAACTCACCGTCTGGCAGCTCCACTCTCCACTCTCTGCACTCCACACTCAAACTACCGCCACAAAAGAGAAAATCAAGCCACTCAATGTCCGTCAGAACGACTCATTATTCATTATCTCATTATACAAGACCCCCGAAAGAAAACCTTCCGGGGATCTTTGTGCTTACATACCGGTAAGACCCGAACGTGCAATACCTTCTGTGAAATACTTCTGCAGGAAGATATACATGATCAGTATGGGTGTGATGGATATGAGACAGCCTGCCTCCATCCATACTATCAGCTCTCGTGCGTTTATCTTGATGTTGCCGTTGTTGAAGATGATACGTGTCAGCGAAGCATCAAGGTTTTTCAGCTGGAGGGCTATGGTGGAGTTGTTGGTGAAGAAGGATGTGCTTACATAGTAGTCATTCCAGTACCAAACAACGCTGAGAAGGAATACTGTCAGGAATGTGGAGCCTGCATTGGGCACCATGATGGATACGAATGTCTTCAGAGGAGAGCAGCCGTCAAGATATGCCGCATCCTCAAGCTCCTTGGGAAGCCCTCTGAATGCCTGCCTGAACAGGAATATGAACAGGCCTGCACGTATGCCGTTTGCGGTGAGGGCGGGGAGATACATGGTCAGCGGGCTGTTGATAAGGTTTATGTAGTTGCCCGTGATGGCATGGTACACCCACAGGGGATTGAAGTATCTGAAGAACATATACTGAGGGATCAGTATGATCTGAGAGGGCATGAGTATCATAAGGATAACTACGAAGAAGAATATGCTCTTGCCCTTGAAGTTGAACCGTCCGAAGCCGTAGCCTGTCAGCGCACAGGTGATGACCTGCAGAATAGAGCAGCCTATGTTGATGAACAGGGTGTTGCCCAGTGTGTTCCAGAAATCCATTGTCTTTATGGCATCCTTGATGTTGGATGTGGTCAGATGATGGGATATCCAGATGATCGTGGGGTCGTTCATCTCCGAACGGGGTCTGAATGCGGTGGTTATCATGTACAGCAGAGGGTAGATGATTACGAAGCACAGTCCGAATACCAGCAGGCCTCTTACTATGGGCCATACAGCATCTATTATCTGCTTTCTGCGCAGGTACTTCTGTTCAGCAGGGGTAAGGGTGGCAAGTCTTTTCTTGAAACGCTCCCGCTTTTCCTTGCGGCTGACCTTTTCCTCCTTGGGAGGCTTTTCAGGCATATGGTTCTTTATCCAGTCCAGAACAGGATTTGATTTGTTTGCAGCAGTAGCCATTGTCCTTACACCTCCCTTAGTTATCGTAGTAAACTACCTTGTTCATGATGGCAAATACTATGCCCACCACAACAAGAACGATGGCAAAGTAGCTCCATGCCATGGCGGCGGAAAGACCGTACTTCCAGTCGTCCTGTATCTGCAGCACCTGCTCCATGACCACGTTTGTGGGATCGGTGAAGGTGTCGATGATAGTGTAGACCAGGTTTACAAGGATCATGGGGGATACATAGGGGAGGGTTATCTTCCAGAAGAATTCCCAGCCTGTTGCACCCTCAATGGCAGCCGCTTCCTTGGCGGAGGTGGGGATGCCCTGCAGAGCGGAGAGGAATACGATTATCTGTATACCGCACTTCCACACCAGGTTCAGTATGTCTGATGTCATGGTGGAAAGCACTTCCGTCAGCTTGTCGTTGAAGCCGTAGATACCCACGAACTCCAGCAGCTCATCAACCATGTCCGCTGAGAACATTGAGGAGAACTGGTCTGCATCCGCAGTGCCGGAGGTGGAAAGGTCGCCTGTGATGATGGCATATACAGGACCTGTTGCGATGATTACCGGCAGGAAGAACACCGCTCTTGCGAAGGTGCGCCCTCTGAACTTCTGGTTGATGATTATGGCAACAAACAGCGAGAATATGATGATTATAGGTGTCTGCCATGCTGTCTGCCCCAGAACGGAGGTAAGGTTCTTTCTGAAATCCGGGTCTGTCATAAAGGCACGCTTGAAGTTTGCAATGCCCACCCACTTGATGATAAGCTGTCCTACGTCGGGGGTAACGTCATTGAAGGAATAGTAGAATGACTTTATGACCGGAACGATGAAGAATATCAGCGCACCCACGAACCACAGCGCTATAAAGCCGTAGCCGTAGAGTCCCTTCTTCTTTTCGTAGGAAAGATTGAGTCTCATTATTCATCTGCCTCCCCTACAAAATAATCTGAGATCTTGTACTCTTTTCCGTCGGCGGTGATGGTGAGCTTGTCATAGTCCACCACAGTCTTGTAGCCGTTGGAGTACACTGTTTCTATGCGCCTGCCGTCATCCTCGATGTTGTATGCGGTGATGAACTCATTGGCAACAGGTGCGAGCACTTTATCCGCAAGCTCTGCAAGCCCCTTCGCCTCGCTCATCCAGTTCTTGTAGTAGGCGTAGTAGTATTTGTCGAGCTTGGTGTCCTTCAGCTCCTCTGTTTCAGCTGCAATAAAGTCAAAGCTGAGGTTGGAGCCGGATGCCAGGGATGTAAGGATCGCCTTCTCGGGATTTGCCTCGGAATTCACGGCAATGGAGGAATAGGGCGTTACGCCGTGCATCACTATCTGGAAGAAGGGTATCTCATAGTCAAACAAGTCAAAGTTTGAGGAGTCTATGGGAACATCGGTTATCTGATCCACATAGGGCAGCACATAGGCGGAGGGATCCGCTGCCAGAACGTTTCCGTTGCTGGCGGCATTTTCGTATATGCCTGCGATTATGCCCTTTGCCAGCTCCCTTGATGTTGCCTGCTTGCCGTAGTCACCGTATATGGTGTTGGCAAGGGAACCAAAGGCGAAGTTTGTCTCACCCTTCTTGGAGTAGCTCTTGATGAGCTTTGAATATGCCTTTTCATAGGAGGCGGGAGAGAACAGTGACAGAGGTGAATAGTACTTGTTCTCAACTCCGTGTGCCAGGTCGTACACGGGAAGTCTTGCAAAGGCGTTGGACACTCTTATTGCCGTATTTGTCATGGTCCAGTAGCCGTTGCCTGTCTTGTACTGGGTGTTGTCAACGGAGGGGAACAGGCTTATGCCGTTGGAGGATGCGTAGCTTTCCAGCTTGTTCCAGCCGCTCTTGCCCCCCAGCTTACCGGCGGGTGAGAAGGAATCGGTTATCTTCTCGCCTATGTCCTCGTTGGAATACTTGTTGAAGGTGACTACCATATCACCCACGCCGCTGCCCTTTAATTCCTCAAGGATGCCCTTGGCATCATCAAAGGAGGTGACAGCCTGCTTTACGGTAACAGGTATGCCCAGCACGGATTTCTTTTCCAGCGTGCCGCCGTAGAAGTCAACATACAACGGTGATGCGGCGGGAATGTCGCTGTCCACAACGCCCTTGTCCTTGGTAAGATAGTCCCTGTACTTGTTGGCGATGTCAACGTAGTTCATCTCGTCGCCGTTCTCATTGGAGACAGGGTAGTATCTCACCTCTATCTCGGGCACCAGTATGCCTCTCTTCTCAAACACCTTCAGGGGATTGGATTCACCGCCCATCAGGTATTCGTCGGAGGTGCGCACCTCAAAGTCAAAGTATGCCGAGTTGTAGTCGGTGTTGTTCTGGTTTGACACATAGGTGTTGACGGAGGCGGAGGTATCGCCCTTGTCCGCAACCACCATAAGTGCGGAATTGCCCTTTACTATGCCGTACATGGGCAGGGACACATTCTGTGTCACAGCAGTGGCCTGCTGCTTTATCTGGGTTATATCCCTTCCGTAGACCTTGCCGGTGTATGTCCTCAGCCCCGTCTTGCCGTTGTTGAAGTTCACCACTGCGCCGCTGCCGTCGGGAACAACGAAGTAGCCCTCATCCTCAAGGCCTGCCGCACCGAAGGTGGTGAAAAAGGCAAGGTCGGAGGTGAGCTGTCCGTCTGCGGTGGAGGGATGCTCCTCCTCGATGTCATCGGCTGTGTTCACATACAGCTTTAAGTAATCCTCTTCAAGAGTAATATGCACCTTAACGGTAATGCCCGGCTGGTTGAACTTGTAGGTAAAGTCCACACCGTTCTTGGTCTTCTTTGTCTTAGTAGAGCCCTTGCCCTTTGAGGTCTGTGCCGTCGTTGCACGGTTGGCAGGCTCCGCATAGGTCAGGGTCATGCCGGAGGCAAGCTCCTGCTTCTGTGATTTCTTGGCATTGGAGGTCTCAAGATCCACAGGGTTGGAGAACCATATCTCCCCTGTTTTCTTGTCCTGAAGGGCGATGGTGTCCTCGTCGCTGTTGAGGTAGAGACCAAGGTTTTTGTTCTCGCACACAAGCTCCATAGCCGCAAAGGCTTCTTCCTTGGTGCGGGGCTTCTCCTCTTCCTCTTCCTCCTCCTCGGAGGATTCCTCGGCAGCCTCTTCGATCTGCTCCTGAGCCTGTTCTTCCTCGTCGGAATAAACGGATATGCCCAGAGGTGCAACCATCATAAGTGCCATGAGAAACGCAGCTGTCTTTCTGATCTTTTTCAATTTTATCACCACTTTTCTTCTATACCCGTAACCTGTAAGACAGCTCCGTATAGATGGTAAATATGAATATGAGTACCTGCTGGAAGAGCGTGAGCAGCAGCACCAGCAGGAATATGCACAGCACCATTGCCACAAGGGTCAGCAGTATCAGCAGTATGGTCTTTATGAAGGAGAACTGGTGCACCGCCTTCATCGCCGATATGAACAGTATCACCGTCCACCCCAGTCCTATATACTCTATCACCTGGATGAACACGTATTCATCCTTGATGAGAAAGTGGGAGAGGAGTGTGCCTATGAGATACGCCGCAATATAGGGTATCAGCGAATATGCCGTGACGATGTAGATGTTTTTCAGTGAGCCTTCACCGTCAAAGAGAGTGCACATCGCCCAGTTGCAGACTACATACAGCAGAAACAGCCCGAAGGAGCGAAAGATGTAGGGGATGATGTTGAACACCTTGTCGTATGAAACGTAGTACTGGAAGCCGTAGAGCCTGTTGTAGGCAAGCTGCTGTATGAACAGTATGAATACTATCACAGTAGCTATCGCCATGGAGCCTGATTTCTTCCAGCGCAGATCCTCAAACCCTTCAAAGGGGTGGGTAACAACGTGCTTGACAAATTGTCCCTGTGTAAGATCCAGCATTATGCACCCCTCCTTTTCCAAGGCCACTGTATCTTGGGCAGCTTGATGATGCCTCTCTTTACCAGAGCCTTAATGATGGCTGAGATAATGGCTATGATAATTATGCAGACTACAACGGGTGTCAGCCACTTCTGGAGTATCTGGTCACGCCAGCCCTCGAATGCCTTGTTGTATCTGTCACGGCTGATGGCGACCTTGAAGTACTTCATGGCCTCCTTGTACTGTTCCTTCTGCATAAGGGCGTTGCCTATGCCGATGTATGCCCTGCGGTAGTTGCCGTCACGCTTTACCACCTCACGCCAGGGCTGGTAGGATTCATTGTAGTAGCCCTCGTTGTAAAGGTTTGTGGCATTGGTGACTATCTCACCAAAGTCCGAGCGCCTGAATGTAGTGATGCCGTTTTTGCGGGAATCAAGCACATAGATCATGTCGTCGTGGGACTCAATGGCAGTGGCGCTGAGGAATGTACCCAGCTGGTTGCCGGAGCCGCCTATTACGAACATGAGGTTTGCCAGCTTGTCATACTGGAACACACGGCCGTGGTTGAAGTCAAGGATGTTGAGCTCACCGTTGGGGCCTATGTCTATGTCCACAAGAGCGGACTGCTTGGTGTATATGGACCAGTATGCGGGGCTGTGGTCACCGAAGGTTACGTCCTCGGGATTGAGGGTGGAAAGGATGTTCACGCCCTCGGGGTTTACCTTCTTCACCGTGTCCGTATCCACGTCGGAGGACTGGGTAACGGTGTAGATAAAGCCCATGTCGTCGATATCGAAGTTGTCAAAGCCTATGGCAGTGGCTCTTACGGAACGAGCCTGCTGCTCCTCGGTGGCTATCTTGTTCCAGAATGCGTTCATGATGATCTCTGCGGTGGCTTCCACACGGTTCGCACCGAAGAAGCCCAGGAACTCTCCGCTCCTGTCATACATTACAGCACCCTTTGTAACGGAGCCTACTACCACGTACACATTGCCGGCCTTGTCCACTACTACCTTTTCGGGCTTGTAGGTGAGATCCTGTGAGTAGATCTCCGAGGTGGGCTTTGTGAACACCTGGAGGACATTGCCCTCCTTGTCGCAGCGGAGGACTCTGCTGTTCTCCGTATCGCAGACGTAGAGCTCGTGGTCGTTGTAGGGATCCACGAATACCCCCTGGGGGGCGTTGAGCGTGGTCTCCTGCCCGTCAAGGTAGAAGGTATCCAGATACCTTACCATGTTGAAATCAAGGTCTGTGGCTATGATCCTGTTGTTGCCCTTGTCGCAGATGTAGAGGTAGTCTTCATAGGAGATGAACAGATCCGCAGGCTCCTTGAGGGAGAGCTTCTGCTTCCATTCCTCCTCGTCGTAGTCAAAGCCCTCCATGGACTCGACCTTTTCATAAAGACCGTTGATGAGCTGTCCGTCGATAAACTCCTCGGCTACATATCCTGCCTGGGAGGAAACGGCATCGCCCCATCTGTCGTAGCTGTAAGGGTCATAGCTTTCACGTGCAAGCACATTTGCCGCAAGGGACATTGTGACAACCGTCGCCCCTGCCAGTGCCGCAGCGCGCTTTATAAAGCTTTTCATATCATCACCCTTTTGCAAGTATTGTATGCATGAGACTGCACATTATCAGTCCTTCATGCCTGCGTGTGCCATAGTTTCCATGACGTTTCTCTGTGCCAGTACGAATACCAGCAGAGGAGGCACCATGAGTACCACTGCCGATGCGGCTATCGCACCCTGACGGGCGATACCGGCGGCAGCTATCTGCTGAACAACAACAGGTATGGTCTTGAGTGCTTCGTCGTAGACAAGACCGCCGCCGTTGGTGTTCCACGCTGTCTGGAATTCAAAGATGATGATAGTCATGAGAGCGGGCTTGCAGTTGGGCATCACTATGCCCCAGCAGATCCTCATCAGCCCTGCTCCGTCCACCTTGGCTGCCTCTATCATGGCATCGGGTATGGTGGACATACTCTGTCTCATAAGGTACAGACCCATGGACGTGGATATTATGGGGAGTATAAGTGCGGAATAGGTGTTTATCATGCCCAGAGTTGCCATTACGATGTACTGCATGATGTACAGTACTGTGGAGTTGAACAGCAGGGCGATGACTACTACCTGATTGAGAAGCGCATTCCCGGGGAAGCGGCACTTTGCAAGCACGAATGCCGCTGTGGAGGCAAACAGCACATGGAGCACCGTTGCCACTACCGTAACAAATATGGAGTTGAATATGTTGCGGGAGAAGGGCACCCAGGAGTTGTTCGCTATCTTGAACAGGTCACGGAAGTTGTCCGTTGTGGGATCCATAGCATAGAGCTTAGGAGGCATAAGGAACATTTCCTGTATGGGCTTGATGGAGTTTACTATCGCCAGATATATGGGGAATATCATAAACAGTCCCATAAACAGCAGGAAGAGGAATATGCCTATGTCATTTGTCCAGGACTTGCCAACACGCTTGTTGGAGCCCTTGGATTTGAGCATTCTCTTGTGCTCTTTTTCACGTCTTTTTCTCAGGGCAGCCAGTGCCGCAGCGTTTTCCTGCTCCTGCAGTGCCGCAAGCTCTGAGGGCTTGAGATTTTTCTTATTTCTTGCCATCATCTCACCCCTTAGTCAACATACTTGCCCAGCATCTTGCCCACAAGGTTGTTGCAGACAAGCATTACAAGGAACAGCACAAAGCATACCGCAGAGGCATAGCCCATCTCGTATCTTACCCAGCCGTAGTCAAAGGCATGGGTCATGATGGTATGCACCTGATAGTCCGTGGAGGGGAAGCCCGCCAGTGTACGTCCCACGATATCAACGGTGAATGCGGATACTATCTGCATTACAGCCGCAAACATGAGAGAGGGACCCATTGAGGGGATGGTGATGTACAGCAGTTCCTGCCAGCGGTTCTTGATGCCCTCTATGGCGCCCGCCTCGTACATGGACTTGTCTATGCCCTGGAAGCCTGCACGCATGGCAAGGAAGCCTGCACCCATGGATACCCACAGCTGAACGATGATAACGCAGGGCAGCATATAGTTGGTATCGGTGAGCCACTGTGTGGCAGTGGAGGTGATGCCCAGCTCCATGAGCAGAGCGTTCAGGTAGCCGTACTGGTCGCCGGAGAAGATGAGCTGCCATACGAAGTAGATGTTGCCCGCCATGGAGGGCGCATAGAACACCAGTGTGAACAGTGTCTTCAAAGTGGGGTGCAGCTCATTGATGAGCCATGCCAGCATAAAGCTCATCACATAGCTCAGAGGACCTGTGAAGATGGCAAAGATAAGTGTTGTTCTGATGGCTTTGATAAATACATCGTCATCAATGAACATGGTGTAGAAGTTCTGGAATCCCACCCACTTGGGGAAGGATGCCATATCAAAGCTTGTAAAGCCTATGGGCAGTGACATTACAACAGGCACTACCGTGAAGATTATGAAGAAGATCATAAAGGGCGCCAGCATCACGTAGCACATATAGTTGCGCTTCATCTCGTGAAGGGTGTATTCCCTGCGCTCCTTGCGGGTCATTTTCCGTTCCGACGGGAGCAGGATCTCCTTTTTAGCAGTTTGTTCCGCCAATTTAAGTGCCCTCCTTTACTCAGGTTTCAAGTCCGAGGTTCTCACGCTTTCTGGTGATCTCGGCGTTGATGTCCCTGTTGTACCAGCGCAGGGTCTCTCTGGGATTCTCTGCTTCGTTTACAACGGAACGGAATGCGTTCATTATACTTCTTGTCACAACGTAGGAGGAAGGTATGATGGGTATTTCATCTATCTCCTTGAGCTGTGCGTTGATCTTGGCAAGGTCGGACTTGGACCAGTTGAGCTTCTGGAGAGCCTCCACGTTTGCAGGCTCAAAGCGTCCGAGAGGACCCATAACGCCCTCCACGGTGTTGCCGTACTCAACCATAGTGTCGGTGTCGGTGAACCACTTGATGTATTCCCATGCGCCCTCCACGTTCTTGCAGTCCTTGAGGACTATGAAGCCGGAGCCGGAGGAGTTCGCTGCGTGGGATACGGTGCCGTCAGCCCTTCTTGTGCCGGGCACGCTGGTGAAATCCCATGCGCCCTTGATCTCAGGGGCAGCAACTGTAAGCTGATTGTAGAAGCCGCAGTAGTTCTGGATAACTATGGGAGCCTCACCTGTTCTGAAACGGGTGAATGCATCGTACACCTGATCGAACTGATATGTGGTGTAGAATGTGGTCCAGGTGTCGAATGCCTCAACTGCCTCGATGGAATCGAAGTTTGTGGCTGTCTGATCCTCGTTGTAGTAGTTGGCGCCTGTCTGGAGCATGAGCATCGCAAAGGTGTGACCCACCTCGGTGGCAGGTGACACTGCGTTGCCGTTCACGTTGGCAGGGAGGATAAGACCGGGCTGCATATACTTCCTCTGCAGGGCAGGGAGCATATCTATAAGGTCATCCCATGTCTCGGGGGGATTTTCGATGCCCACCTCGGAAAGGGTATCCGTGCGGTAGAACATCATGGGGAAGGTCCTCTGGATGGGTATGCCGTAGGTTTTGCCCTCAAACTGGTAGTGGACAAGGGCATCCTCCTCAAACCTTGCCTTCACCTCGTCGAAGCCGTCCTGATCGTCAAGGGGAACCAGCAGGTTTCTTATGGCAAGGTTCACAGGGAACTCACCGCCCACGAACATGGCCACGTCAGGGCCCTTGCCTGCAAGCACAGCCTCCATGATGGTACCCTGTACAAGGTTGATGGCAACGTTGGTGCCGCCCCTTGAATTGAATTCCGAGTCAGTCAGCTGCTTGATAACTGTTGTCTGGTCACGGCCAAGGCCTACCCACACAACGATGGAATCGGCGGTGGTGTCGGAAAGAACGGTGTAGTCCTCGAAGAAGGAGCCTACAAACCCTCTCAGGGCAAAGCCTATTGCCTTGAAGAAGTTTTCCTTTACAGGGGTGAATTTCTTGTTGGGGGCGATGATCTCGATGTAGTCGATCTCAAGGGGCTGCTCACGGTACTGTCTCATCCAGGAGGAAACAGCGGATATATTATCCTTAATGGAACCGTTGCCGATGTAGGTAGGTATCTTGTTGGGCTTCTTGATACATCTGTCAAATACATCCGCAAGCCTTGCAAGAGTGGTGGCCTCAGACCCGGAGGAGCCTGCAAGCCTTTCGATGGACTCCTGTATGTCCCTGAGCTCGTCGGAAAGTCTCTGGAAGGCATCCAACAGCTCGGGTATCTCCTTCTGTACATAGTAGTCGGTGTACTGGTCAGGGCTGGGGCCTGTGAGCATGAGGATCTGCATATAGTACTGGTTGGCTTCGTATACCACATCGTCCAGTCTCTGCATATACTCGCCGATGTCGCCGGGCACGGCTTCAAGGGAAAGCTCGTGAGGGCCGCCGTCCAGATAGAGATAAGCCTCATCGCCGTTTTCATCCACAGGATGTGTCATGCGCCAGTCTGTGGAATAGTAGAACTTTATCTGGTCAAAGGGAGCGGAGGGCACCTTGCCGTCTATGAGCAGGCGTCTGTTGGAGTAGAAGCCTCTCATCTCATCCTGGCGCCCCTTGATGCCCACACGGTAGTAGCCGGTCTTGGGCACGTCTATTGTCCAAGTGATGGTCTGCCCTGCCGTGTCCCATGTGCCCTCGCCCACGGTGTTGTAGCGCTCCTTTACGGGATCGGAGCTCTGACCGTTGTGATCCTCGGTGAGGTAGTTGCCCCTGTCGTAGGTGGGGAACAGAGTCTGGGCATTGGTGTAGGTGAAGTTCTCACCCTGCACCCTTATGGACTCGGTATCATAGTTGGACTGGAGCTGACCCTGGGTGGGAGGTGTATATGCCTCCACGACCTCCTGCTGGGTGAGCTTTAAATAGTATATGGCAATGGATGCCTTTTCTGATTCAAGGGTTATGTAGTGGGAGCCCTGGTCGAAATAGAAGTACAGAGGCTCGTTGTACAGACCGTCCGCATCCTTGAAGGTGGTGCGAAGCCAGGAAGGATATTCCACCTGGGGCGGCCTTGTCTCATTCCCCTTGCTGTTGACGGAGATCTCCTCACGGGAGTGCCACCTGTGGGGGAGATTCACACGGGTCGCTGTGTCGAAGGGACTCTCCCCGTCGATAAGCACGGATATCTCCGAGGTGGAGATGCCTGTGGGCATGGGGTAATAGCCCATCTCGATGTTGTAGGCACCGGGTTCCTCCACGTCCACACGATAGGTGACACTGCCTTCCTCGTCCTCCCAGATGACTACGTTGGATTTGCCCTCGTAGTCACCCTCGGTCACGCCGGAATCGCTTTCCCTCTCGTTGTAGTCGTGGATGCCCGCTACATCCACACGGGGCATATCCGCCCCCTTGATCTTTTCCTCGTAGTACTCCGTGTAGGTTTTTTGCTTGACATAGGAGATCTGCGGAACCACATATTCCGCTTCCGCAAGGATCTGTGCCGCATTCTCCGCACCGACTCCTGCGGGGAACAGGGTCGAACAGATCACCAGTGCTGCCAAGCCGGACAGCATTCGCTTTCCTGTTACCTTCAAGGTACAAGACCACCTTTCCTGCTAAAAATAGAAGAACACAGGCAAAACGCTATAAAAAGAAGAGCAGCCTTCACAGGATGAGCCGGCTGTCCTTTCGCCACATCGTGACATATAGCAACACCTTTTGACTTCATATGCTGGCACCATTTCACGCCTATGTTTATTCAGGGGAATATACGGTTTATTCAGAGCAATAAACGATGTCCCTGTGATATTCATATGTTAGTTTAGTGAAAACAACAAAATGCCGTATACACATTATAACAACATTCACAATAAATGTCAAGGGTTATAGAATTGTTTTGTGTATATTTTGGCCGCTCTATTTTGTGCACATTGCATAATTAGATTTTATCCAATTAGACTAAATAAACAAACAAGCAGGAAAATACGGCGTTTTCCGTCCCGGATCCCGTCCTCTCAGCCCCCCTCGTGAAATGAAAAACGGCATATTATGACTGAAAAACAGCAAAAACAGAAATGCCGGAGGGGTGAAGCGGCTGTGTTTTAAATTCAGTCATATTTCCACTTGATTATTGCTGACGTATAATATATAATAGTATATCATATGTCAATAGTATAGCACAGCACAAGATCATTCCGCTGTCAGACAGATGAAAGGAGCAGTTATGGCTAAAGACACAGACGAAGAAAAGATACCCTTTATGGTGAAGGTTGCGACCTTCATCGTGGACAAGCGCAATCTTTTCTTCCTCATATTCATCATTGCGGCAGGATTCTGCATCTTCTCCCGAAACTGGGTCAAGGTGGAGCAGGACATAACCCGCTACCTCCCGGAATCCACCGAGACCAGGCAGGGCATAGACCTGATGGACGAGCAGTTCATCACCTATGGCACCGCCTCCGTCATGGTATCCAACATCACCTATGCCACCGCAGAGGAGATAGAGGATATGATAGCAGAGGTGCCCGGAGTGCATGACATCGCCTTTGACGACAGCACCGACCACTACAGGGATTCCTCCGCCCTTTTCTCCGTCACCTTTGACGGCACAAACGAGGATCCCGCCTCCGCTGAGGCTGTGGAGAAGATAAGGGAGCTGCTCTCCGGCTATGACACCTACATCTCCAGCGAGGCAGGCTCCAACGAGCAGGCTCAGCTCGATGCAGAGATGAACGTGGTAACTGTCATAGCCGCCGTCATCATCGTAGCAGTGCTCACCTTCACCTCAAAGACCTTTGCGGAGGTGCCCGTGCTCATCATCACCTTCCTCATGTCGGCACTCCTCAACATGGGGACAAACTTTTTGTGCGGCACTATCTCCTATATATCCAATTCCGTCACCATAGTCCTGCAGCTGGCTCTTGCCATAGACTATGCCATTATCCTCATCCACCGCTACACCGAGGAGCATGAACACCTCCCCCCCAGGGAGGCCTGCATCCTTGCCCTCTCCAAAGCCATCCCGGAGATATCCTCCTCATCCCTTACCACCATATCAGGCCTTATCGCCCTTTCCTTCATGCAGTTCAGAGTTGGCGCAGACCTGGCACTGGTGCTCATCAAGGCCATATTCCTGAGCCTGCTCAGCGTGTTCACCCTTATGCCAGGGCTTATCATGCTCTTTGCAAAGCTCATCGACAAGACAGGGCACAAGAACTTCGTCCCCAAGATCTCAGCCGTGGGTGCCTTTGCCCACAAGACACGCTTCATCGTGCCCCCTGTGTTCGTGGCTCTCATCATCGTGGGTGCAGTATTCTCCAACAAATGCCCCTACGCCTTCGGTGTCACTGAAATAGCCACCCCCCACATGAACGAGGCTCAGCTTGCGGACAAGAAGATAAAGGACACCTTCGGCAGCGACAACCTTCTGGCGCTGGTAGTGCCCGCCGGGGACTACGACAAGGAGGCAAGGCTCATAGAGGATCTCACCCACCACGAGGAGGTAAGCTCCGTAACAGGCCTTGCCAACACAGAGGCGCTTGACGGCTATATGCTCACGGACAGAGTGACCCCGAGGCAGTTCTCCGAGATAGCAGGAATCGACTACGAGGTGGCAGAGCTTGTCTACGCCGCCTACGCCATAGATCAGGAGAATTACGGTGAGGTGGTCAACGGTCTGGGCTCCTACGGCGTGCCCCTCATTGATATGTTTCTTTTCACCTGTGACGAGGTGGACAAGGGCTATGTTACCCTTGATGCGGAGCTGAAGGACAAGCTGGACGACCTGAAAAGCTCCATCACAAGGGGCAAGGATCAGCTGAAAAGCGATGAATACACACGCATACTCCTGTTCTTAAACCTCCCGGAGGAGGGGGAGGAGACATTCGCCTTCCTTGAGACCATCCACCGTGAGGCAGAGAAGTACTATCCCGCCGACTCCGTGTACTGTGTGGGCAACTCCACCTCCGACAGGGATCTCTCCGAATCCTTCGCCACAGACAACATCCTCAACAGCGGACTTTCCGCACTGTTTGTAATAATAGTGCTGCTGTTCACATTCAATTCAGCCGGGCTTCCTGTGCTGCTCATTATGGTCATACAGGGCTCCATATGGCTCAACTTCTCCTTCCCCTACTTCCTTGACACCCCCCTTTACTTTCTGGGCTACCTTATCGTATCATCCATACAGATGGGCGCCAACATCGACTATGCCATCGTTATCTCAAGCCGATTCATGGATCTCAAGGACAAGTACGACCCCAAGACCGCCATTACCGAGACCCTCAACCAGGCATTCCCCACTATCATCACGTCGGGTGCCATACTTGCGGCGGCAGGCCTGCTCATAGGTCAGCTCTCCACCAACGGGGTCATCTCCTCACTGGGCACCTGTCTGGGACGAGGCACTATCATCTCCATCATACTGGTAATGGGAGTGCTCCCCCAGGTAATGCTCATAGGTGCAAAGATAATCGAAAAGACCTCCTTCACCGTAAAGCTGCGTGAGCACACGGTGGTAAACAGCGGCAGGCTCGCTGTGGCAGGCATGATACACGGCCATGTGAACGGGCGCATAGACGGTGTGCTCAATGGTGTCATCGTAGGCGACGTGGATGCCCGTATCGACAGCAAATCCGCTGAAGAGGCGGAAAATGCAGAAGGCAGGGAGGTGCTTGACAATGAATAAGCGCATTACAGCCGCATTTCTGGCGCTGTGTCTTCTGGGGAACGCCACGGCTCCTGTCATAGCCGCAGATGAGCTGTTCTCCCCTGCCCCCTACTCCACCGGAGCCCTTGAAAAGGACGACAGCGGCGCCTATGCCATATCATCCCTTGAGGACTACCTTGCATTCGCAGAAGGCTGCAAGACCGACAGCTTCTCACAGGGGCAGCGCTTTGTGCTGACAAATGACATATCCTTTGCTGACAGGGAATTTATAAGCGTGCCCTCCTTCTCCGGGGTATTTGAGGGGAACGGCCACAAGCTCACGGGCATAACCGTCAGCGGCGATGCCTGCGGCTTCGGAGCATTCCGCTACATTGAGCCCTCCGGGAGGGTAAAGGATCTTACCGTATCCGCAAAGATAGCCTCCAACGATTCCTCCCACACCATAGGCGGCATTGCGGGCATCAACCGGGGCACAGTCTCGGGCTGCACCTTTGAGGGGCAGATAAATGCCAAGGAGAGAGTGGGCGGCATAGCCGCCATAAATGAGGAAACAGGCCTTATCACAAACTGCACCTGCGAGGGGCTCATCAAGAGCGAGCACTTCACGGGCGGCATTGCCGCCGAGAACGAGGGCTTTATCCTCCGATGCACCAACAACGCCTATGTCAACACGGACGTGACCGACAGCACCCCCTCCATAGACCAGCTGAGCAATATAAGCATAGAGGATCTGGGGCGCACGGAAAGCCTTTCCTCCAATACGGACATGGGCGGCATCGCAGGCTTTTCCGCCGGCACCATAAGCGACTGCGTCAACAACGGCAATGTGGGCTATGAGCACATAGGCTACAACATAGGCGGCATTGCAGGGAGACAGTCGGGCTACATATTCAAGTGCGAAAACTACGGCATCATCAGCGGCAGGAAGGACACAGGCGGCATCGTGGGGCAGGCAGAGCCCTATGTGTCCATACTCTTCTCCGAATCCTCCGCAGATGAGCTGAGGCAGCGCCTTGACGAGTTTGCCGCCCTTGCGGACAAGACCATAAGGGACATAAACGCCCGCTCGGATGTCATGGGCAGCGAGAATGAGACTGTCATCGGCACTCTTGGGGATCTCCGTGACACCGCCTCCCGCTACGGGGACAAGATAAGCGCTGTCATCGACGAGGACACAGCCACCATAAACGAGCTGTCCGCCCGCATATCAGACCTTATAGACCGTACAGAGCCCATTACGGACAACATCTCACAGGCGGCGGACAATTTCACCGATGCCCTTGACAGTCTGTTTGAGGCGGCGGATCTTGCAGCCGGCAGCGGTGAGACCGCAGATGAGGGGCTTGCCGTGCTGCGCCCCGCCCTTGACGACATATCAGACATTGTGGAGGATCTGGGCACTGCGGGTAAATCCTTTGAAAGCTCCATGGATGATCTGAAGGGTGCCTTCGGGGATCCCGGGGCATTCTCCGCCCGGCTTGCGGATGTGAGAAGCGGGCTCCAGACCATATACAGCGATGTATCGAGCATTTCCTACATTGCACGCAACACCCTTGCGGGAATGGCGGGGATAGACGGTTCAGACTCTGCCGCCGTGCAGGATATCATCCGCTCCCTTGACTCCCTTGCCACTGATTCCGGAGCGCTTGCCGATGAGCTGGACAACGCATCCGCAAAGCTGGATACGCTGTCCGACAGGATAGCTGACGGCACAGCCACCGTGCAGGATTACCGTGATGCCTTTGATGCCATAGCCGACATCCTCGGGGAAAAGTCCCTGGCGGACACCATTCGCTCCCTGTCAAACTTTGCATCCTCCGTATCAGCCTACATAAGCGCCCTGGCAGGCATTGATTTAGGGGATCTGCTCCGTGACCGCCTTTCCGACACAGACAGAAGCGACCTTGCAAACCTTTTCGACACCGAAGGGCTTGTAGACACAGGCGCCCTCTATGCCGCCCTTGACGACCTGTCAATGGGGGCTGGGGCTCTTTCGGATGCAAATGAGAGCACCGAAGCCCTTGTGGAGCGTATAAAGGACACATGGGACTACCTTGACGACAGCTCCGCACAGCTGATGGCTGCTGTGTATGTGGCTGTGGAATCCCTTCACTATGCAGAGGAGGGTGTCTCCCTCTTTGATGAGGCACTGAGCCTTGCCCATGATGCCTCCGCCTCCTTCAAGTCAAAGGCGGAACTGGTATTCAAGGGCGGTGACGAGGAAAGCAAGGAGCTCAGACACTCCATAGCAGAGCTTGCAAAGGAGCTGGGTGATGGGCTGGTATCCCTTAATTCCGTCACCCTTGAAAGCGTTGACATCATATCCGCCGATATGGTGCTGGTAAATGAAAAGCTGGATGAGATATCAAACCTTGTGGCGGATATTCTGGAGGAGATGCAGACCAGTGCCGCTGACCTTGAAAGCTACAGGGAGGACATTTCCGCCGAGGACACCGTGGGCCGCAGCAACGGCAAGATAGCCTCCTGCACCAATGCGGGCAAGGTCTACGGGGATGTGAGCTCCGGCGGCATAGCGGGCGCTATGGGGGTTGAGAACACCATCGATCCGGAGGGGGATCTGGACATAAGCGGCAGCCGCTCCCTGGACTTTATCTACCGCACAAAGACGGTCATCAGGGACTGCGAGAACACGGCTCTTGTGACCGCAAAGCGCAACAGCGCAGGCGGCATCACGGGCGACAATGAGACAGGCTGCGTCATAAGCTGCACCAATACAGGAAATGTTGTGGTGAGCGACGGTGACTATGCCGGGGGCATCGCAGGAAAGAGCACCTCCGCCATATACGGCTGCACCTCCATGTGCAGCATACAGGGCAGCTCCTACACAGGGGGCATAGCAGGCACAGGCCACGACATAGAGGGCTGCACCTCCTTCGTGCTGCTAAAGGGCGTGTCGGAATACTACGGCGCAGTGGCAGGCACAGCAGACGGCAGCATCACCGCAAATGCGTTCGTGTACAACGGCGCCGGGGGCGTTGACAATGTAAGCTATTCAGGGCGCTCAGACCCACTTTCCTATGAGGAGATGACCGCAAGGAAGGAATGCCCGGAGGAACTGAAAAGCCTGACCCTCACCTTTGTGACCGGTGAAGAGAAAGACGAAAAGGTAGTAGCCGAGATAGAGGTTCCCTATGAGGGCAGCCTTGCAGACAGCGACATACCTGAGATACCCGAGCATCACGGGGAGCTTGGGAAATGGGACAGGGAGGACTTTACCGGCATTGTGTTCTCCGATACCATAAGGGCTGTGTACTACGCCCCCAAGACCACCATAGCCGTTGACAGCGCCGACGGCGCAAAGCGTGCTCCCCTGCTCATACAGGGCAGCTTTGCAGATGATGACACCGTGACCCGTGAAAACAACAAGGTATGCATAAACACCGACAGCGAGGGTCCCTTCACCGTGCGCTACCTGCCGGAGGGGGGCACAGACCGCACAGTGCTGCGTGTTGACGGCATCACTGTCAACACGGTGACAGACGGCAGCTACCTTGTATTTGAGACCTCCTCAAAGGAATTTATCCTCACCGAGAGCAAGACACCCATACCCTTCCTGCTGTACGGGCTGTTAGCAGGGGGCGCAGTCCTTATCATCATCATCATAGGCGTTACAGTCCACGGGGTAAAGAAACACAGAAGGAAGAAATAGCCGGATCCGAAAGGAGCACATATGCCATCACTTCACACAGCAGCCATATTTTCCGACCACATGGTGATACAAAAGGGCAAGCCCTTTGAGATATGGGGGCATGATTACACAGGGCGCACAGTCACCGTCACCTTCAACGTCACCAGCGCCTCTGCCGAGTGCCGCAAAAATGAATGGCGGGTCACCCTCCCCCCTCCCGCTGAATACGGCGGCCCCTATGAGCTTTCCGTCACAGACGGCTGTGAGACCCTCACCTTCACCGATGTATACGTAGGTGAGGTGTGGATCGCAGGGGGACAGTCCAACATGGAGTTCGAGCTGCAAAACGAGAAGAACGGCGCTGCCGCCCTTGAAGCGCTCTGCCCTGATGTCCGTTTCTACTACACCAAGAAAAACGCCTACATGGATGAATTCTTCTACCTTGACGAGCAGAACGGAGGCTGGGCACTCCCCGACAGGGAGGGCTCCCGCTGCTGGTCGGCTGTGGGCTACTACTTCGGAAAGCAGCTGGCAGAGAAGCTGGGGGTAAAGGTAGGCATCATCGGCTGCAACTGGGGGGGCACCTCCGCCTCCAACTGGGTGCCCAGGGAAGACCTTGCCGCTGACAGCGACCTTCGCTCCTACAACGACGAATACGACAGGGCTATGGAAGGGAAGACCTTCGAGGAATACTGCCATGACCTTGACGAATACAACGACTACGTTGCAAAATGGCAGCCAAAGATAAACGAGTTCTATGCCGCCAATCCCCACGGCACCTGGGAGGAGGCGCAGGCCTATGCGGGAGAGAGCCGCTATCCGGAGCCTTTGGGGCCTAAATCCCCATTCCGTGCGGGAGGGCTTTACCAGTGCATGATAAGGCGCATCGCCCCCTACTCCGCACGGGGCTTTATCTACTATCAGGGGGAATCCGACGACCATAAGCCCCATATGTACGAAAAGCTGCTGAAGGTGCTCATAGCCCGCTGGCGAAAGGACTGGCACGACCCGGAAATGCCCTTCCTGCTGGTGCAGCTCCCCATGCACAAATGGTCTGCGGACGAGGATACCAAGAGCTGGTGCTTCATACGGAATGCCCAGATGAACACCGCCCTCACCACCGCAAACACTTACATAGCCGCAGCCCTTGACTGCGGGGAATTCGACAACATCCACCCTGTGGAAAAGGGTGTAGTGGCACACAGGCTGGCATTGCAGGCGCTGTGCCATGTATACGGGCTGATCCCCGCATCACAGGCGGATGCCCCCCGCTATGCACGGAGCTTCCCCGCAGAAAGCAGCCTTGTGGCAGAGCTTGCTGACCCCTCCTCACAGCTTTCCTCCACAGAAGAGGGCACCGTGTCCGGCTTTGAGATCTGGGGGGCAGATGGTGAGCCCCACCCGGCAGCAGCGGATATATCCGCCCCGGGGAAGATAGTCCTCACCTGCCCCGAGGTAAGCCGCCCCACAGGGGCACGCTACTGCTGGACAAACTACGCCCCTGTTACCGTGTTCGGTGACAACGGACTGCCTCTGGTGCCCTTTAACACCGCAGAATAAAACCATTTCTCCCCCACCGGAAAGATATTATCTAATTGTTAATTGTTCATTCAAGCCCTTGACAAGCCGGTCAAAATCTGCTATAATTTACAAGTTGCTGAAATGATCGGCGATGAGAGCCATTAGCTCAGTCGGCAGAGCATCTGACTTTTAATCAGGGGGTCTGGGGTTCAAATCCCCAATGGCTCACCACATCCGCTCTTATGGAGCGGATGTTTTTTTGCGCCCTTTCCCCCATTCACCACACAAAAGCCCGAAAAAGTTCACAAACTTATGCCTGTTATTTTAGAAATATCTACATAAAAGTACTTGACAAAAACGGGATAATATTGTATGATATTACTGAAAGATCATGTGTTCACTTAAATGGGGACTTGTCCCCCTTCGGGTGTGCATTATTTTTCGCAATCTATCCATCGGCTGTTCACTTTACAAAAGTGCGCCGGTAGGCTCTGCCCTGCTTTACAAAAGTGCGGCGGAATACATAAGGAGGAATATAAAATGAAGCAGATGCCCGAACAGTGGGAAGGTTTCGTACCCGGCCACTGGACTGATGAGATCAACGTAAGAGATTTCATCCAGAAGAACTACACCCCCTATGACGGCGATGAGAGCTTTCTCGCCGACCCCACACCCGCTACCAAGAAGCTCTGGGAAGATGTTCTTGAGCTTTCAAAGAAGGAAAGAGAAGCAGGCGGCGTGCTGGATATGGATACCAAGGTAGTATCCTCCCTCACCTCCCATGCTGCTGGCTACATTGAAAAGGATCTTGAGAAGATCGTCGGCCTCCAGACTGACAAGCCCTTCAAGAGAGCCCTCATGCCCTACGGCGGTCTGAGAATGGCTGAAAAGGCCTGCTCCGACAACGGCTACGAGGTGGATGACGAGATAAAGCACATCTTCACCGAATACAGAAAGACCCACAATGCAGGCGTATTTGATGCATACACCGCTGAAATGAGAGCTGCAAGATCCTCCCATATCCTCACAGGTCTTCCCGATGCATACGGCAGAGGCCGTATCATAGGTGACTACAGAAGAGTTGCCCTCTACGGTGTGGACAGACTTATCCAGGACAAGAAGGAGCAGAAGGAATTCTACACCTGTCCCATGACAGAGGAGAAGATTCAGTGCAGAGAGGAGATCTCCGAGCAGATCAGAGCTCTTGAAAACCTGAAGAAGATGGCTCAGATCTACGGCTGTGACATTTCCAAGCCCGCTGTTACCGCAAAGGAAGCTGTACAGGCTACCTACTTCGGCTACCTGGGCGCTGTAAAGGATCAGAACGGTGCCGCAATGTCCCTGGGCCGCACCTCCACCTTCCTTGACATCTACTTCGAGAGAGATTTCAAGCTGGGCAGACTCACCGAGGAAGAGGCACAGGAGCTCATCGACCACTTCATCATGAAGCTCCGTCTGGTAAGATTTGCACGTACTCCCGAGTACAACTCCCTGTTCTCCGGCGACCCCCAGTGGGTAACAGAGTCCCTGGGCGGCATCGGCATCGACGGCCGTCACATGGTAACAAAGAACAGCTTCAGATACCTGCACACCCTTGAGAACCTGGGCACATCCCCCGAGCCCAACATGACCGTTCTCTGGTCCACAAGACTTCCCGAGGCATGGAAGAGATACTGCGCTAAGATCTCCATCAACACCTCCTCCATCCAGTATGAGAACGATGACCTCATGAGAGTAACCCACGGCGATGACTACGCTATCGCCTGCTGCGTATCCTCCATGAGAGTGGGCAAGGAAATGCAGTTCTTCGTCGCAAGAGCAAACCTTGCAAAGTGCCTGCTCTACGCTATAAACGGCGGT
>DGXE01000054.1 GCA_002395525.1 Ruminococcus sp. UBA4240 | reverse complement strand
CCTTCATGCACTTCTTTGACGGCTTCCGCACATCCCACGAGATAGCCAAGGTGGAGGCAATTTCCTATGACGACCTTGCAAAAATGGCAGACTATGATGCCATAGATGCATTCCGTGCCCATGCGCTGAATCCGGAGCATCCCCAGGTGCGTGCCACGGTGCAGAACCCGGATATCTACTTCCAGGTGCGTGAGGCAAACAACACAGACTACATGACTTTGCCCGACATAGTGGACGAGCAGATGAAGAAGATAAATGCCGTCACAGGGCGGGACTATCACCCCTTCAACTATTACGGCGACCCGGAAGCAGAGCGTGTCATCGTGGCTATGGGCTCCGTATGCGGCTGCATAGAAGAGGTGGTGGATCACCTGCGGAAAAAGGGCGAAAAGGTGGGTGCCGTACAGGTACACCTCTTCCGTCCCTTCGATATAAAGCGGTTCCGTGCTGCTCTCCCCGCATCATGCAGGGCTGTTGCCGTGCTTGACCGCACCAAGGAAATGGGCTCTGCCGGTGAGCCTCTGTATCAGGATGTATGCACAGCCCTTTTCGGCACATCGGATATAAAGGTGGTAGGGGGCAGATACGGCCTTTCCTCAAAGGATACCACTCCCGCACAGATAGCCGCCGTATACGAGAACCTCAAAGCAAGTGAGCCTGTAAACTCCTTTACCATAGGCATAACGGATGATGTGACACACCTGTCCCTGCCTCTGGGAGACCCCCTTTACTTCAATGACGGGGGAGTTGTGAGCTGCAAATTCTGGGGTCTCGGGGGCGACGGCACAGTAGGCGCCAACCACGACACAGTTAATATCATCAACACCCACACGGATAAATTCGCACAGGCATACTTCGAGTACGATGCGAAGAAGTCCTTCGGCGTGACAAAATCCCATCTGCGTTTCGGGGATAAGCCCATAAGGTCATCCTACTATGTAAAGCAGGCGGATTTCCTTGCCTGTCACACCCCGAACTACATACAGAGATACGATATAGCAGAGGAGGTAAAGCCCGGAGGAGTGCTGCTCCTCAACTGCCCCTGGGACAAGGAGCAGCTTGAAAGAAACATCCCCGCAGGGCAGAAGCGTGTCATAGCCGGAAACGGCATAAAGCTCTACACCATTGATGCCATAAAAATAGCACAGGAGCTGGGACTTGGCAGGCATACCAACATGGTGCTCCAGTCAGCATTTTTCAGCCTTATGCCTGTCATCCCTGCGGATGAGGCTATGGGCTACATGAAGGACGCCTGCAGAAAGCGCTTTTTTGCCAAGGGCGAGGATGTTGTCAACATGAACCTTGCCGCCATAGATGCAGGGGCAAAGGGCGCTGTACAGGTGGATATCCCGGAAAGCTGGAGGGATGCTGCGGATGAGCCTGCCCCTGTAAGAAGTCTCCCCCGTGTGGTAACGGAGATAGCCGATCCCATCAATGCACAGAAGGGCGATGACCTCCCTGTATCCGCCTTCAAGGGATATGAGGACGGGGTCATGGACATGGGACTTACCGCCTATGAGAAGAGGGGCATTGCCACTGCTGTTCCCGTGTGGGACAGCACAAAGTGCCTCCAGTGCAACAAGTGCTCCTATGTATGTCCCCATGCGGTCATTCGCCCCTATCTGCTGAACGGTGAGGAAGTATCCGCCGCACCTGAGGGAATGGTCATTGTCCCTGCCAAGGGCAAGACAGAGGGACTTTCCTATTCACTGCAGGTATCAGCCCCTGACTGTACAGGCTGCGGCTCCTGCGTGAACGTGTGCCCTGCCAAGGAAAAGGCGATAACTATGGTGCCTGTTGACAAGGCGCCTGACACCTCCCTTTCCTGGGAATATGCACTCACCCTTTCCGACAAGGGGGATGTGTTCGATCCCTATTCCGTAAAGGGCAGCCAGTTCAGACAGCCTTTGCTTGAATTCTCCGCTGCCTGCGCAGGCTGCGGTGAGACTCCCTATGCAAAGCTGCTGACACAGCTTTACGGTGACAGGGTCTACTGGGCGAATGCCACAGGCTGCTCCCAGGCGTGGGGCTCTGCTATGCCGGGAATACCCTACACCTGCAACAGGAACGGTGCAGGTGTTGCCTGGACAAATTCCCTGTTTGAGAACAATGCGGAATTCTCCCTGGGCATGGTGCTCTCCGTGCGTCAGCAGCGTGAGGCACAGAAGCTGCGTGTGGAAGCCTATCGGGCAAAATGCACCGACGAGAGGGTCAACAGCGCAATAGACAAGTGGCTCGAAACCTACGATGACTTTGAAAAGTCCGCATACACATCAAAGCTGCTGATAAATGCCCTTTCCGGCTGCACGGACGATGATGCACAAGCCATACTCAGGTACAGGGATCAGCTTGCAAAGAAGACCTTCTGGATGTTCGGCGGTGACGGCTGGGCATATGACATAGGCTTTGGCGGCCTTGACCATGTGGTCGCCGGGGGCGAGGACGTTAATGTGCTTGTGGTGGATACGGAGATATATTCCAACACAGGGGGTCAGTCCTCCAAGGCAACGCAGATAGGAGCGGTGGCGCAGTTTGCCGCTGCCGGAAAGAGCCGCCCCAAAAAGGATCTGGGCGCAATGCTCATGACCTACGGCAATGTGTACGTTGCATCCGTTGCAATGGGCGCAGATAATGCCCAGCTTATCAAGGCCATAAAGGAAGCACAGTCCTATAAGGGACCCTCCATAATCATCGCCTATGCCCCCTGCCAGTCCCACGGCCTCAAATGCGGCATGGCAAAGGTACAGGATGAGATGAAGCGTGCGGTCGATGCAGGCTACTGGACACTGTACCGCTACGATCCCCGCCGCCGTGAACAGGGTCTTGCCCCCTTTGTCCTTGACAGCAAGGCACCTACTATGCCCTATGAGGAATTTCTTGACGGTGAGGTGCGCTTTGCCTCCCTGCGCCGCACATTCCCCGAGAATGCGGAGCAGCTTTTTGCCGAGGGTGCGGAGTATGCCCGTGAGCATTATGAGGAGCTTGCCAAAAAAGCAAATACAGATTGAACCGTAAAGGCAGGATAATGAAAAAACGCAGAATGTGCAAGTGACATTCTGCGTTTTCTTTGTCTGTGCAGAAGCGGCTGTGCCTGTGTCGGGGGCCGCTTCTCCCTGCATCTGTGCTGTATTTCCGCAGGCGGTGAGCAGTGCAGTGAGGATAAGTGCGGTTACAGTCTTTTTCAATCCGCTGCCTCTTCTGATTTGAACAGCATACGGAAGAAATTGTACAGATGAGGCTTTACACTGCTGTGGTCGTGGCCTGTGCTCTCCATAACATGGGAGAGATATTCAACACCGTTTTCCGTAAATATCTCACGGTAGCTGTCGGGAGATGCACCAACAGTGCCGTCTGCCTTTGAGGAGCTGATGAGCAGCACATAGGGCTTATTGTCTCCGAATGTCATCTCCGATGCCTCCATCTGTCCCGGATGCATGGCGGAGCCGGGCATATTGACAAGTCCGGGGGCAGGGCATACCGCCCCTATGTATCCGAAGCGGTCAGCAAGAGTGATGCCTATGAACAGGGACTCCCGTCCCCCCATGGAAAAGCCTGTTATGGCGGTATTCTCACGCCCCTTGGCAACGGAGAAATTCTCCTCTATAAAGGGCATTACATCCGTTGTGAGATCGTTTATGAAATTGTCGTAGGCAAGGCAGTTCTCCAGATCCATGCCTGTGACGTATTTGTTTTCCTTGCTGCAGTAGATGTAGGGCAGGACTACGATCATCTCCTCGGCCTCACCCTTGTCCTGCAGGTTTGTAAGTATCTGGGGCAGCGCCACTATGTCCCTTGCCATCCAGTCCTCCGTGTCATAGAAGCCGTGGAGGATGTACAGTACGGGGTATTCTTTGCTTTCGTCATAGTTTCGTGGCAGCATGACATTTATCCCTGTCTCACGGCCTGCTGTCTGTGAGAAATAGGGGTATTTCTCAAATACCGGGTATTCCACTCCCTCAACTGCCTGGTCATATCCCTCGGGAGGAAGCTCTACAATAAGGTCTCCGTACTTTTCTTCCATAGTTATCACCTCTGTGGCAGCAGTTGTCTGCTCCTGTGTGGTCACGGTCTCCTGTGCGGTGGTTGTCTCATCTGCTGATGCGGTCTGAGCCGTATCTGCCTGCGGGAGAGTGCTCCCTGTCTGTGCACAGCCGCACATCACCAGTGCCGTTATCAGTGCCGCAATGCTATTTTTCATATCCATACCCCTTTGCATTTACCGGAGAAAACCCGCCGCAGCATTGGCGGCAGGACTCCGATAAGGAAGAAATCTATCATCGCCGACCGTTTTGCGATCAGCTGCTGTATAAAGTATACCACAGTGGGGAATGCTCTGCAAGGGTAAATTTTTAAAATCTGTGCCTTTGAAATTCTTCATTAAATAAAGCTGACGGCGATGATAAAAAAGCATCGCAGACCCTTGTGAAAAGAGTCTGCGATCCATTGCTGCTTTGGTGACGCATCATGCCGGGTGAGACAGTTTGTAAGCCTCAGATGCTTTCTTGAAAAGGAATAGCGCACGGCAGAGATCTGCCTCTCTGGCGTTCTTGCTTATGGCAAGACGGCAATAGTACATGGGGCTGTAGCTTACATGGTACATATCATTAACTGTGAGTGTGACGGCCTTTCCCAGATCCTCTGCCTTTATTCCCCTTATGCGGGCCACCTGGTAGCGCTTGCCGTCCTCGGTGACATATGCCTTTTCCACTTCATATGTGTCATTTGAGAATGTAAGCTCGGTTTCGGACAGGAAGTACAGTGAAAGGGAGGTCTCCGAGCGCAGTGTAAGGGTGGCGCCTTCAAAAGTGATCTCCTCCGGCAGAACTTGTTCAGGCTCGGATGCCTCTATGTGACTGACATCGACATAGTTGGTGCGGGCAAGGTAATCCTCACTGGGCAGAGCCGTGTCCTTTCCGAAGTACACCTGTGCGGCAGAGCCATAATCAAGCATAGCTCGTGCCACGGTGGCGGTGGTGTCGTCATAATCAGAGGAGTGATCCAGTATATACCGGCCGTATTCGCAGACGGTATATTCATAGATGCGGCCTGCTTTGCCCCGGGCAAAAAGCTGTGCGCTGATCCTGTCGTTCATTTCCTTTGCTGCAACAGTACACCCGAAGATGTAGTATGTTTTGCCTGTGGCTGCATCGTACCAGGTATTGCCGGTGTCGATGGGTGCCGTCTGATCCGGAGAACCGTTTTCAAATTTAAAGAGTACATATGCCTCCGGATCCTGTGCAGCTTCGGGAGTAAGCTCCATGTAGAAGTTGACGCCTATGGCTCCGTCAAGTGAGAGAGAGTGGCCTGCCAGCCTTTCGCCTATGTAGTTTTCATCGGGGGCTATGACCACACGCTCTGCGTTCCTGCCGGTTTCAACATCTTCTATGTAGTGCGCTCCCTTGCGGTAGCTTTCGGGCTCTGTCACCCTGAGCTTTTCCGCAAGTATCAGTTCGCCATTAAGCATTACTGCGCGTTTTATATTGTTGTCTGTGCTGCTGACTGTGATGCCGGTGGTGTCGTTTACTTCAATATCCCCATTGAAAACACCGATCCCGATCGTACCTTCCGCTATAAGGGAACCGCCGTTGATCACGAGTGAACCATTATTAACATATACCCCATGGGCCCCGCCGCTTACAGCAAAGTCACCGTTAAGGGTGAGATCACCCTCATTTACATATATGCCTTGATTTGATGCTTCATTTACGGCTGCCTTACCGACAATGGTAAGCTCCCTGGCGGAGTAGATACCCCTTATGCTTTTGCCGTCGGGCACATTAAGGGCGAGTGTGCGGGTATCGGGATCGAAGCTTATATGACCGTCCCCAAGTACATCATTCCTGTTTGTTTCGGTAACAGCTGTATCGCCTATCTTCACGCCGTAATCATCTGCCCACTGTGCGGTAAGGGTCATATGTCTGACAGGTACTATACTGTCACCCTTATAGTATACCGTGCCGTCCTCTGAATGCCAGCAGTGGAATATCTTCCCGTCGTAGACTCTGCCCGGGACGAATACGCTGATGGCTTCTCCGGGGTCTGTCTGTGCTGTGTAATGTTTGTGCTGATCGTCATCACCGTAGATATAGGTGATGCTCCACAGTCCCAGGGTCACGGTGGCGTCGGCAGCGTGGTCGCCGTTTTCGTCCACAATATATTTTCCGTCTGTGCTGACGGCTGCCCCGGCAGGGGAGGTGACAGTATATCCCGGGGCAAGCTCTATTGCCACGTCTGCCCTTGCGGCATCAGCAGAGCCGCAGGCTCTTGCAGTGCCCGAAAGAAATTTCAGGGTTCCGGTGGTATACATACCACACTCACTGCCTGTGGCAGTGATACTGCCGTCTATGGCAAGAGAACCGTTTTTGACATATATCCCGTATCTTGCAGCCTGTGAACCCACAGTGCCGCTGCCGCCTACGGTAAGATCGAGTCCCTCGCAGTATATGGCAGCATCATTGCTGCTCTCCGTTATGACTGCATCATTCAGTATCAGCCTGTTCAAAGCAGGATCATAGGATACAGTGCCGTCACCCAGGATATCGTCCTGATGGGCATAGCTCACCTGTACACCGTTTACCCACAGAGGATAGACATCTCCCCATACGGCACGCAGTGAAATGGCACCGTCAAGCTGTATCTCATCGCCTTCGGAGTAGTGCTTGTTGTAGTATTTGCCCGGAGTTACACAATTCCACCAGCAGAAGGACTTGCCTTCGGGTGCTGTGAATGTGCATTTGGGAACGGTAAAGGGCTCATCCTTGGGAGCCTTTATGACCTGTACGTGATCATTGTCATTGTCATTCTGGGGATACAGGAATACACGGTAGAAGCCGTACCCGCATTTGGTGCAGTCGTCATTGTCATCAAAGGTGTGAAGACTGTCCCCGTCACCTGAAGCGCAGTAAACGCAGCTGTTATGATGGATACGTTCATCAACGGGGGTATAAACGGCATTGTTATGACCGCAGGGTGTTATGCTTACATATCTGTTGCTCCTGCAGGCACTTTCCCTGTCCCCTGAAAGCTGATGAACAGGAGCGGTCTCAAAGGTGAGGGTACCATCTGTTTCAGACTTATTCACCTTGACCTCGCCCTTGACACTGTAAACCGTCAGACCGTCGCCAATTGTGAGAACACCGCTGTTTGAGGCTTTATTCCCGTGTCCTATGGCATTTGCGGAGTCCATTCCCGAGTAGGCATCTATGCTGCCGCCGGTTATGGTCACAGTGCCGCCGCTGCCCTCGTAGCCGCCGCCGATAGCTGCACCGCAGACATCTTTGTCACCGTGTATCAGATCCGCTATCCATCCGATGCCCAGCACTATCCCCATTCCTATGGCATCCACACCCATAAGTATTTTCTGGCTTTCTATGGAATGCATTTTCCCTTATTTGATGCAGGGGAATAGTAGGAGATCATGTGTTTCAGATACTCACTTTTTTCAATACACATTTCGGAAACGGCTATGACTGTGCCCCCCTCTATGAGGACATAACCATTGTCGGCATCCCTTCCGGAGCCTATGGCAGCACCCCCGCCTTCGGCAATGGCAGTGACATAGCCGCCGTCAATGTATATATCGCCGCCTTTGCTATTTCTGCCGGAGCCTATGCCCGCACCGTCTGAGCTTGTAGCAAAGACCAGCCCGTCATAGATGAAGATCTTGTCTGTATAGGGTGCATCAGAGCCTGAGCCTATCCCGGCGCCATAGTAATTGCCATCCTCATAGATCTTAGCCGCTTCTGCCCTTACAACACCATCGTGTATGTAGATGACAGGGTTTTCCATGTGTGCGCCGCCGCCTATGGCTGCGCCGCCTACCTCGGCATTTGCCTCTACATAGCCGCCGTATATGTGTATCTCAGACAGGTCCGACCTTTTTTCATCCGGAATTGTTTCTCCGGAGCCGATCGCAGCACCGAAGCCGTGGCCTGTGGCATAGGTCTCTCCGCCGTAGATGTTGATGCCGCTGCGGTTTTCGACCCAGGAGGTGGCACCGTGTATGCCGCCGCCTATGGCAGCACCGTCGCTGCCTGCAATGGCATTTACGATACCGCCATATATATTTACAATGCCGCCGTTTGCATCCTTTCCGCCGCCAATACCGGCGCCGAATATTTCTCCCTTTGCGGTTATATTGCCGCCATAGATGCTGACCGTTCCGCCGGTCTCATTTTCGTCTCCGCCGATACCGGCTTTTTTGGTATCGTCAGTGCCGTCAGCGGTAGCATCAGCTTTCAGAATACCCATGGAGTCGTTTTCGTCTGACTGGGAATATATGCTTAATTTTACGGTGCTCGCACTCTGACCGGGGTTTTTTGTGGCAAGGCGGATACCATCCTTGCAGGTAAGGGTGCATCCGTCCCTGATTATGAGGTGGACATCTCCGAGAACACCAAGGCGGTTATTGAAGGTGATGTTTTTATCCACCACATACCACCCGTCTTTCATGGCGACACCTATACTGTCTGACAGGTTTGACAGCTTCGTGTACTCTGTGCAGGTCTTTTGGAGCGTGGTAATGCCATTTTCCTTTGTCCATTCCCTGTCAAGATATTTAACGCTCTCGTTGCTTTCCTCCGCAAACACAACAGTGTTCCGCAGGATGTCTGCGGTGCCGCCTGCTGCGGGAGCAGCCCCCGACAGTACTACTGCCGTGACGGCGGATATTATCCTGCCCAATATCTTTTTTCTCATATAGTGCTCCTTTGCTTTGGGGTGAACAGTTTGGCTTATTGGCTTATCACTCATTATCAATTCAATTTGCCTGTTTCAAGATCTTCTTTGCTGTTTGTGATGATATCACAGTCTGCAAATCCTATTATTTCAGTTACAGGAGGTATGTACTCTGCTTTGTTCATAGTGAGTCCTTTCAATGCCGTAAGCATTAAAGCTTCTGTTGGTGCAGCGGCTCAGAATTCTTATTTTGTATAGTATACGATTAAAATCTGGTTTTGTCAATAGAAAACCATGAAAAATACATAACTGAAACTCCTATTTGTGTTTTCTGCAGCATTTTCAGGGCTGTTTTTGCGCCAAAGTATTGAGGCTTGGCATCTTCGGATGATCAATCTATTGACAAGGGGACAAAAATATATTAAAATAGTAGTGAAATGAGGTGAATGCTGTGATCCTTGAGGAATCCATATATCCATACAATACGGACGTGAAGGAGCTGCCCTTTTATCTTACAGGGCTTGGAGGAAGTGCATATCAGGAGCGTGTGCTGAGGCTGTGGGGCTATCAGTGGCACCAGTTCCTGCACTGTATCAGCGGCAAGGGCTATCTTGTGGCGGATGGTGTTACCACAAGGCTTGAAGAGGGGAGCATAGTGTTCCTGCCCAAAAACCGCCCCCATGAATACTTCGGGGATGAGGAGCGCTGGGAGGTGCGCTGGTTTGCCTTTGACGGCAGTGGCTGCAGCAAGGTGCTCTCTCATTTCGGGCTGACACAGGCATCTGTTGTTACAGGTGAGATACAGCGCAATACGGAGATATTTGAGGAAATGTACCGCACACTCAAAAGCGATGTCCTTTACAGCGGGAATATCTGCTCCGGCCTTGTATATGACTATATCATAGCTTACAGCCGCCTTAACAAGCAGGATGCGGACAAGGAAAAAAGCAGGATCGTTTCCGCACTTCTCCCTGTGCTTATGCGTATGTCGGACAATTTTTCAGAGGATCTTTCCATGGAGGAGCTTGCCGCACAGATAGGCCTTACCCACCAGCATTTCTGCCATATATTCAAAAAGGCTATGGGTATGCGCCCCAACGAGTTCCTCACCAACAGGCGCATAGATGAGGCAAAGCGCCTGCTGCGCAATACGGATACCTCCATAGCGGAGGTCTCGGCCAGGTGCGGCTTCAATGACCCCGGCTATTTCAGCACCGTGTTCAGACAGCACGAGGGCGTGTCTCCCTCACGGTTCAGACTGCTGAGCATCCCCGCCTCCCCGGACACGGACAATGAATGAATATCACCGGCAGCTTGAACGGCTGCCGGTGATTTTTACATTATTTGCCGAACATCCAGTCAGCGGCTTTTACGGCATATTCCTGCCAGAAGGGCATATCGTGGATGCCGGGGCTCTCGAAGTACTGGTGCTTTACACTGCGGCCTTCCAGGAAGGCATGGAATTCCCTGTTGTTTTCAATGAGAAAATCCTCTGTGCCGCAAGCCATGAATATCTCCGGCATATTGCCGCCCTTGGCAAGTATCTCATCCACAAGGGTCTCCGGATTTGCCCTGCTTGAAAGCACCTGTGAGGGCTCTCCGAAGCATTCCCTGTAGTATTCGTAATTTGCCACTCCGTTGTGGGAGCCGGGGAGCATCCCCGCCACCTCATGCACGATAAGGGCGGAGGACAAAGCGGCACACTTGCTGTATACATCGGGGTAGGCAAGGGCTGTGTGCAGCGCACCAAAGCCCCCCATGGAAAAGCCCATGATGTGTGTATCCTCCCTTTTCTCAGCCAGACCGAAGGTCCTTCTTATATAGTCTGGCAGCTCCTCTCCCAGCAGGGTCGCAAACTTATGTCCTGTAGATATGCCGTCCAGCCAGAAGCTGTTCTCGCCGTTGGGGCAGATGACCGCAAAGCTGTATTTCTCACACAGGTATTCGGGCACCCAGTTGAATGCGCCGCAGTTATACCCGTGCAGCAGGAACAATGCCTTTATGGGGCACTTGCTGTCGCTGTCATTGGGAATGAGCATCTCAAAGGTGGTGGGTCTTGAAAGTGCCTTTGAATGATAGGTAACTGTAAGTATTGACATATAAACCTCCTGACAGGGTCAGTGATGCAGTCCGTTTTGCGGTTGTTCTGCGAATATCTCCACCAGTACTCCTCCCTCTATGGGTGTTACCCTTGAGGCAAGGGGCATAGTCTCGTATTTCGCAAGGGCGGGGCTGTCGGTTATGAATAGGGGCACAAGCCCCTCCTCCGTGGAGTTGTTTTCAATGAACACCTTGCATTTTGCACCGGCAAAGTCTGTCCCTTCAAGCATATACCGGGCTGAAAGCCTTGCACTGCCCCCCTTGGGTATCTTCTGGGTGTCCACTCCACGGCCTGTGACTGTTCCGCTGAACACCGGCCCTTGGGCTGTTCCCTCAAAGGGTATCATCACAATATCCATTGTGTGACCTTTGACGACTTGTGCATCAAAACATTTTACTCTGATGGTGAGTATAGGTTCTGTCATGTGTCCTCCCCGGCGGCTGTACCGCCTTTGATCACTTGTTTTTCAGCTTTATTATCCTCAGGATGAACAGCTCAATGGATATGAGGGCTATCACTGCCGCCGCCGCAATAATGGCAACTATGATGACCTTGTTGTCCTTTTCAGCGGCAGGCTCTTCCTTTTCGCTCTCAGCCCTGACTGCGGCTGTGACCACTTCGTTCTGTGCCTCCTGTGTGCTTTCAGTCTCCGTGAGGACGGTCTGGCGGGGTTCGCTGCTTGTCTCTTGCAACCTGGTCTGTACAGCACTGTCTGTGCTGTCATCGTAGGTGTCGCTGACATAAGGCTCTGCCTGTGTTTTGCCCTGGATCCCGCTGGTGTCGTTTACCTGGACACCGCCGCTCTCCACTGTCACAAGTGCGGCAAGCCACGACAGGGATGCATTCCAGTTGATAGTACATTCATTCACCGACCATGCCTCTATGTGGTCAAGGTAGCACTTCTCGGGGGCTATCTCCCCCTTCTTCCAGCCCGAGCCTCTCACCCAGGGATCCTGCATCCCGGAGTTGGGACCTCCCACCAGCACGCCGTCGGGCGCCTTGGGGAAGGATGTGTCTATCTGATTTGCCCAGTATCTGTGATGAGGGTTCTCAGCCGTGTATGTGCCGTAGCCTGTAACATAGGATATGTCGTTGGGATTTCGCCCTAAAAGGTAGCCCATGGCATCCACTGCACCGTCAAGGTATTTTTCATCCCCCGTGAGGAGATAGGCATAGCCCTCAACTACGGCATTGTCCGCCACAAAGGAGTTTGAGCCCCACTGAAAGCCCTTGCCGCTGTCGTTGTATGCAATGGTGCTGCTCCTGTAGGGCAGACCGTAGCCCTGCTTTGCCCCCATTTCCACATAGTGTGTGCCTGCCTTGGTGATGCTGTCCTTTACCGTTTCTGCGTCCTTGCCGGAAAGGGCGGAGGAGTTGAGGGCAAGGGAAAATGTGCCCAGTGCCGCAGTGTTCCCCCAGTCAAAGGAGCCCTGTGTGTCGGTGCTCTCTCCTCCGGTAAGGGTGACGGGCACCGTCAGGAAGTGCTTTGAGCCCTTCATGTCATCGTAGTAGGCACTGTCCCCGGTGGTGATGAAAAGCTCGCAGGCAGCCCAGTAGAACTCATCGCTCACATCGTCGTCCCCGTAGGCACCGCCTCCCACGGATTCATCCATGGGGGCATACATATCAGGGTGGCGCTTTGCCGCCTCATAGCTCTTTGCCGCCGCATTTATGCACCTCTGGGAAAAGTCATCGTCAAGCCCTGCCCACAGCCTTGCGCTCTGTGCCATGCACGCCGCAAAATTAAGGGTGGCGGCAGTGGTGGGGGGCTTTACCACACGGGGCTTGGGGTCATCTGCCGGGGCAATGCCAAGGCCTGTCCAGGTCTCATCATGTGCCTTGTGGTAAACACAGCCGTCATATTCGCCCCCCTCAATGACCATTCTGAACATCCATTCCGCCTCGTACCGTGCTTCATTCAGCAGATCCGGGAAGGAGTCTCTGTTTTCGGGGAGGTACATGGTGCCGTCGGCAAATACCGCATCATAGCCGTATGCCTTTGCACATTCGTATTCGTTCTGGAGCATCCACAGGGACAAGCCGCCGTTTACCACGTATTTGCCGTGGTCGCCCGCATCGTACCAGCCCCCTGTCACATCAATACTGCCTGATGTGCCGCTGTAGCCCCACACCTGCTCTATCCGTGCATTGTCCGAAACGTGGCCTGCTGCCCTTGCAAGGGCGTTTTTGTCCCCGGAGGCTACGAAAGCGCTCTCAATGGGTATGCCGCTACGGTTCTGGTAGAAGTAGTTCAGACTGTCGTATAACAGCTTTGAGTATTCCGATGTGCCCCCTATGACAATATCGCTGCTGCGCTTTCCCTCAGCAGTCTCTAAGTGATAGGTGCCTTCGGTGTCAAAGTCCGTAAAGTCTATGATATGTACGTTGTCCCCGGAATCTTCATCATAGCCGAACACAGTGCTTTTCACCGTGTGGACAGTGTTCCCCTGTGTGTCCTTTATGTACACATCCACAGGCTTTTTCTCATCGGTGATGAGTGTTGCCTTCTTTGAGCGCCCCGTAAAATATCCCACCTGATTTACGGTGATAGGGGAGCGCTCTCTGGGCTGTTCATACACATAGTCGTTCTCATCGCTTGTAAGATCCGTCAGGGACATATTGTCAAAGGTGATGACCGTCCCGGCAGGGAAGCAGTCCCCCTGTGTGTACTGTCCGTCTCCCCCTAAGTGGAATGCCCATTCGGCAACATCTACGGAGCGCCCCGCCGTAAAGGTGAGATCCACCCTCTTTGTTTCATTTGCCCCTATGTAGATGAGATCCCAGGTGCTGTCAAGGTCGTAGCCGTTGCTCATGTTGTGCCATACCTCAACATCCCCCTCCAGGTTGCCTATCTTGGTATAGTACTTTCCTGCGGCGGAGGGTGTTATCTCGTAGCGCACACGGTACTGGTGGCCTGATACTATTTTCAGCCCCCTGTGGCGGAACTGGCAGTCCCACCTGTCCTCGCCCCCTTTTGATGCGCCGCCGGGATCGAGTATGGTGACACGGTATACACCGTCCTCTATCTCAAAGTCCATTTTCCCCGCAGTGGATTCACATATATGCCAGGGCAGACCCACGCCTGTCTCGAAGTCACACTGACCCAGCATTTCCCCTGCTGATACGGGGGTACACGGCAGGGCAGTGAAAAGGGACATTACAGCCGCCGCCGCTGCACACAGTGCGGATATCCTTGCTTTTCTTTTCATTTCTGTCCACCTTTTATATCGAAGGAATTCGTAATACTGGGTTTGTTCGGGGTCGGATATGGTGATTATGTCCTGCGTCCCGAAGGTGACTGCCCATACCCGTGCCGCAGCTGCTGCGAACATAAGCACCCCAATAAGCGCAGCTGCCGGATGTATTATCCTCCTCATCCTCATCTCTCCATCTTTAAAAAAGCGGTCTGATTTATGATTGCTGAATCACACCGACACAAGGCAGCAAGCAATCAGTTCTCTGTCAGGTATTCCAGCTTCTGACCTCTATCCTCCGCAATGCAATGTCGGTATGTACATTACGCAGAGAATAAAGCACATCCTACAGAAGCCAAAACTAATAAGGACTTCGCAAAAACCGCCGTCCTTACGAAGTCCTGTCTGTTCCGAATGGGTCTATTCCATACTGTCAAGCTCGGCGTTGAACTCGTCTATGAGCACATCAAGGGCGGGAGCCAGCGCCTCACGGGTGGAGGACCAGTCATGACCGTAGAATGCCGCTCTAACGCCTGTTTCGCCGCTGTCCAGCAGCTCCAGCATATCGGAGGGGCAGCCCGTGTGTATGGAGTACATGGGGTGCTCGGCTGTCATCTCGTTCACCTTGTACATCATCTCTATCATATCATCGGTCCAGCCGTAGTCATTGCGCATTTTCTCATCGGCAATGGCACGGGCGTTCTCATCATAGCTTGCGGCTATGACACATTCCATGAACCTTGCCACGCCAACGGGGTTCTGTGCCCCCTTGCACAGCATACAAGCCCCAAGACCCGCAGGCAGATAGTATTCATCCGTGTCCGTCCCTCTGGGGATGGGCACAAAGCCCACGTCATCGGGCTGACCGAACTGTATTGTCCATATCTCGGGCGCCCCCTGCAGGGCATACATCCCGCATATGTAGAAAAGCTCCTTGCCCTCGCCTATAAACTCAGGGTGAACGTTCCAGCTGAAAAGGTTCTTGTCAAGCACAAGCCCTGACTGGTTGAGATCATACATGAAGTCCATGGTCTTTTCAAGCTGTTCATCGTAGATGTTGGATACCAGCACACCGTCCTTGAGTATCACGGGTGCCACGCCGCCGGAAAGCATAAGGGGCTTTTCGTTGAACCAGCCGTCAAGTCCGTAGCGCTCCGCATCCACGTCAACGTAGTCAAGGAGCATATTCTTAAATGTCGTCCAGTTCCATTCACCCTTTTCAAGAAGCTCCGCAGGATCCTCGAAGCCGTTTTCCTCCATGGTCTTCTTGTTGTAGATGACCACCTCGCCGGAAGCTGCCTCGGTACACATTAAATAGTGCTTGCCCTTCAGCTCGAACATATCGTTGAGATCCTTGACCGTGCTCCACAGATCGTCCTCAAAGTCTACATACTGGTCAAACGCCTCAAACTGACCGTTTGGCACGCCCTTGGGGAATGCGTCAAGGTCGCCCCCGGGGGTGAAGTCGATGCCCGTGCCTCCCAAGATATTGGTGGAAAGGTCGGAAAAGCGTGCTGCCCATGTGGTGGGTATGTACTCTATGCTGCCGCCGTACTTGCGTTCAAACAGCTCCAGTGAAAGAGCCTTGGTGTTGCCGGAGGTGGTGGCATTGTAGGGGTCGTAGAAGGAGAACCACTTGATAGTCTTGTTTTCAAGCTCCTCATCCCTCAGCATATCCGCTACATCGTCCATGGTGGCGGCATCCTCAGCCGCAAGTGTCTCTGTGTTGATGGCAACGGTCACCTGGGTGGTGGTCTCCTCCGTAACGGCGGTATCGCCGCCCCCGGCGCAGGCAGTGAGGCCGGAAGCCATAGCAATGGCAGTAAGCGCCGCCAGTACCTTCCTGATGTTTTTCATAAATCCTCTCCTTATCATGCTTGGTTATGACGGCTCCCATGCCGCCATACAGCACAAACAAAAACATTCAAGTAATTATATCATAATGCGGTCACAAGTGCAATGCAGTTTTTTAACAACATTGTAATATGTGTATTGGTAACAATGCACAATACCATAGAACAGCAGCATTTCAGCAGGGTTTTTGCCCCCGGAGCCCACACAACTCTGTGCATAATAGCTAATTTGTAGCGCTGCCCCAGGCAAAAATTCTACGCTAAGAAGCGTTGAAATCTGCACAGGGTGGTGATATAATAATACTCGTGTCCGTATGCTCCGGCCGACGAGTGGGTATGCGGGAAAAAACGGTGAAAACCAGTGTAAAACGGCTGTCATTACGTTTTAAGAGCCATGTACGTGTCTGTGGCTCATCACGGCTTCCACCTGATTTTTTTGGAGGATAATATGCCTAATATCAAATCTGCAAAGAAAAGAACAAGAGTTATCGACAGGAAGACCCTTCGCAACAAGATGATCAAGTCCAACCTGAGAACAGCTATCAAGAAGGCAAATGCCGAGGGCGCAGCTGCCGAGGATATCACCTACGCTATCAAGAGAGTAGACCAGGCTGCTTCAAAGGGCATCATGCACAAGAACAAGGCTGCCAGAAAGAAGAGCCAGCTCGCAAAGCTGCTCAACAAGTAAGCACAGCGAACAGACAAGCGTAACAACGTTAAGAGCCGGGGCATCGCTCCGGCTTTTTTTCGTAGTACAAAACCTCCTATGGTTTCTATTATACCATAGGAGGTGCTTTTTGTCCCTGTCCGTTTTTACCGGTTCGGTTCAGTCAGCATCGGCTCATTTTCTATATTGTATCAGCTACGGCAAAAAGAGGAAAAGAACCGCCAATTCTCCGTCAGCCTTTCCAGCCCCTGGCTCCCTAACACCTATTCCCTGGAGTGCACAATCGGCGGGTATTACCCGCAGAATGTGGCGCAGATCAAGTGCCTGACCGGTTTTATTGTGAAAATGACTATAATAATTTGTGTGGATTTGGTGAAAAAGACAGTTGATTATTTCGGGTAAAATGTGGTAATATTAACTTGTTAAATTGGGGAAATTACCCAAACATTAAGGGAGAGATCATTATGAAGAAATCAAGAATACTTTCTGTAGCTGCCGCAGCCGCTCTTACCGGCTCTCTGCTGGCAATGGCTCCTGCTGCCCGTGCTGAGGAGGAATACCACGCATATATCGGTATCCAGTCCGCAAGCTTCACCTTCAGAAATGCCTGGAATGAGGCTCAGTACGGTCAGGGCATCACAAGTGACGAGGGCTGGGCATATTTCGACACCCTCACAGGCTGGGACGGCCCTACCGCTGTTGACAAGGGCGGTAACTTCACCGATGCCACCATCACCGGCGACGGCACATATTCCGTAAAGCTGGACGGCGACTTTGACTTCGGCTCCGACGAGACACTCAACCTCCTCTTTGTTTCCACCGATATCCCTCTGGATTCCGGTGCTACCATCAGCGACGTTGAGATAATCTTCGACGGCTCCACAAAGTACACCTTCGATGAGGCATATCTCAGCCCCGATGAGACCACATACCTCCAGCCCATGGCTATCAACATCTGGAATGATGACCTTGGCAAGTCCGACGGACTCTTCGGCTATGTTATGCCCTCCGATTCCATCGAGATCAAGTTCACAGTAAACGGTCTTGGCGACGGCGCTGCCGCTGCTGAGGAAGAGGCACCCGCTGAGGAGGTAGTTGAGGAGGCTGCTCCCGCAGAAGAGGCTGCTCCCGCTGCTGACAGCACTACCACCACTGCTTCCACCGGCAATGCATCTGCTGTTGCAGTCGGCGCTGTAATGGCTGCTGCTGCTGTTGCAGCTGTATCCTCCAAGAAGAGAAAGTAAGCCAAAACCACAAAGCGTGATCTGCGCCCATTCCCGCTGCAGGGCATGGGCGCATTGTTGTAATGTTATGTGTTTTTGGTAAAAAGGAGGTTATGTGAATGGCTTTAACGGTATCTGCAAATCCAAGGACTGTGGATGAACGCTCTGCGGGGGAGAAGATCGCCGACAAGGTGTACTGGATCCTGCGTGCGGCTGTTATAGCAAATGTGGTGCTGCTGTTCTTCCCGGGCTTCAACCCTGCAAGGATGACAGCCCTTATGAACAAGAACCTGTCGCTGTTCACCTGTGCTGTTTCATATGATAAGATAGTGGCTCAGTTCGGAACAGCCGTCCGATACGGGCTTGTTGACCTTGCCCATTTCAGCGCACTGAGATGGTGCTCACTTGTGATAGTCGTATCCGTTGTGATATCCATTGCAGGGGCGTGTATGTCCCTGGGCAACCTGAAGCTGAGGAAGCTGAGCCTTGTTCCTTCTTTCCTGGGCGCAGCCCTTGAGATATTCTGCTTTGTGTGGATGAGGAACATATTCAACTCTATAGTGGCACAGGCAAGGACTGCGGGCAAGTCAGGCTTTGATGAGGTAGCGCCCGTGTATCAGGGCATAAACTACCTTTACCTTGCCCTTGCGGTGATAATGCTGATATGCACTGTAGCAGTGTGTGCGCTTATCATCACAAAGCCCTCTGAGGCTTACTTTGAGATGAAGCCCAAGTATCAGCTCTTCCTCATGATGCTGCCTGTTGTGGCACTGGCATTCGTGTTCAGCTACCTGCCCCTGTTCGGATGGAGATATGCCTTCTTTGACTACAAGGCAGGCGACAGCCTCACCATGGAGAAGTTTGTGGGCTTCAAGTGGTTCGGCCAGCTTTTTTCCAATGCGGCAACAAGGCGTGACATCGTAAGAGTGCTCAAGAACACCCTTGCCATGAGCTCCCTGGGCATACTCACAAGCTGGGTGCCTATGGTATTCGCCATTTTCCTTGCTGAGATAAAGAACGGTCCCTTCAGACGCATCGTACAGACCTTCACCACCATACCCAACTTCATTTCATGGGTGCTTGTTTATGCAGTGGCATATGCACTGTTCTACACCGACGGATTTGTGAACACCTTCCTCAAGAGCATGAACGATGCCGGTGTATACAACACCAACTACCTTATGGAAACGGGACATATGTGGCTGAAGATGCTCGCCTGGGGAATGTGGAAGGGCACAGGCTGGAGCGCTATCATATATGTGGCTTCCATATCCGGCATTGATCAGGGCCTGTATGAGGCAGCCACGGTCGACGGCGCAGGGCGCTTTGCAAAGATGTGGTACATCACCATACCGGAGCTTATCCCCACATTCATGGTGCTGCTGCTCATGTCCATAGCCAACATCCTTTCCAACGGCATGGATCAGTACCTGGTATTCACCAATGCCGCCAACAAGGAAATGATACAGGTGCTCGACCTGTACGTATACAACATCGGTATCGGTGACGGCTCCATACCCCTGTCAACGGTTGTGGGTATGTCCAAGTCTATAATCAGCGTGATACTGCTCTTCGGCGCAAACGGCATCTCAAAGGCTGTGCGCGGAGAAAGCATAGTATAAGGGGGTGCATGATATGGCTGATATTTCTGCTATAAGGGAATCAGGCGGCATAGTCGAGAAAAAGACGGCGGGGGACATCATATTTGATATACTCAACTATCTGTTCTTCGGCCTGTTCACGTTCTCATGCATCTTCCCCTTCTATTATATCTTCATCAACACCATATCAGACCCTGCCCTTGTTACAGCGGGAAAGATAACCCTCATACCCCATGGGCTCACCCTTTCAAACTATGCGGTGATGATAAAGCTGTCGGATTTCTGGCAGTCCGTGCTCATAACGGTGCTGAGGACGGTGCTTGGCACTGCCCTGATGGTGTTCGTATCATCCCTGGCAGGCTATCTTGTAACAAAGAGCGAGATGTGGCACAGACAGCTCTGGTACAGACTGCTGGTAGTCACCATGTACTTCAATGCAGGCCTTATCCCCTGGTACCTGAATATGGCATCCCTGGGACTTACCAACAACTTCTGGGCATACATCATACCCGGTATCGTATCCCCATACAACATCATACTGGTAAAGACCTACATCGAGTCCATACCCGGTGAGATAGAGGAGAGTGCATATATAGACGGGGCATCCTACTGGACGATCTACCTGAAGATAATATGGCCGCTGTGCAAGCCCATACTTGCGACTATTGCCATATTCGGCGCAGTGGGGCACTGGAACTCCTTCCAGGATTCCCTTATCCTCAATGCGGATTCCCCGGCGCTCCAGACCCTGCAGCACAGGCTGTACATCTATCTCAACCAGTCGTCCAACATCGGTGCGGTGCTGTCCTCGGGTGATGCATCCAATATCGCATCGTCCCTCAACACCAAGATAATCCAGTACACCATATCCATGGTAACTATCATCCCCATCCTCTGCGTATATCCCTTCATGCAGAGATATTTTGAGAAGGGACTTATGCTGGGCGCCGTAAAGGGCTGATACAAAGGCATCTCAACTCAAACATGAGTTTAAGGAGGAAATTTATGAAACTTAAAAGAGCACTTGCAGGGCTGATGTCGGTGACACTTGCCGCCGGTATCATGACCGCCTGCACCACCACTGCCACCTATGAGGACGGCGGTGATGACACCACCACTGCCGCACAGGCAGGGGAGGAAACCACCGCACCTGCAGGGGAGACTGCCGAGACTACCTCTATGGAAGTCACCACCAATGAGAACGCAGGCACTCCCGAGCAGATACACGATGCGGACTACTTCAAGGAGCTGTACGGCACGGATGACCTTATCCAGCTCACAGTATTCTCCGAGCTTGCAAACTACAACGGAAAGCTCACCGGCTGGTTTGCAGAGGTAATGAAGAGGAAGTTCAATGCGGAGCTTACCATCATCCCCGAGTCCAGCGGCACCTTTGACACCCGTATGGAATCAGGCAACCTGGGTGACATAGTAGTGTTCGGCTCCACAGGGGACAACTACAAGCGTGCGGCAACAGGCGGTATGCTGTTTGACTGGAACAAGTACGGCATGATAGATGAGTACGGCTCCTACACAAGGGACAATATGCCCTATGCCCTGCAGAACAACAAGAACCTCAACAAGGATATAGGCGCAGGGGACGTGCTGTACGGCTTCGGCCACAATGTAGCCACATCCACAGAGGATCACGAGGCATTCTTCTACACCATGGATATACGCTGGGATCTGTACAAGCAGCTGAACTACCCCGAGATGAACAGCCTTGATGACCTGTACAACGTATTCGTCCAGATGAAGGAGATCTGCCCCAAGGACGAAAACGGCAACGAGACCTATGCAATGAGCCTGTGGCCCGACTGGGACGGCAACATGGTCATGTATGTAAAGGCATTTGCAACCTGCTACTGGGGCTATGATGAGCTGGGCTTCGGTCTGTATGACTGCGACAACGGCACATACCACTATGCCCTTGAAGAGAACGGCCCCTATCTCAACTCCCTGAAGTTCTTCAACAAGTGCTATCAGGCAGGCCTTATCGATCCCAACTCCATGACACAGACCTACAACGAGATGAGCGAAAAGGTGACCGCAGGCGGCGTATTCTTCTCAATATTCGACTATGCCGGCTCCGCTCTCTACAACACCGAGAACCACCTTTCCGCAGGTACTGCAATGTACCCCGTAGTACCCTCTGATGCAACACCGCTCTGCTACGGCATGAACGTGCTTGGCGGCAACAGAGTATGGACAATAGGCGCTACCACCGAGTATCCCGAGCTGTGCATGGCTATCATCAACTGGCTCACCACTCCCGAGGGCTACATGACCTACCTCTACGGCCCCAAGGATGAGGACAACAACGGCTGCTGGTACTATGACGAGAACGGCAATTCCTGCCTGACAGAGCTGGGCGAAAAGTGCTACACCGACCGCAAGGGCACCACTATGCCTTCCGAATGGGGCGGCGGCTCCTTCAACGACGGCACCTTCCAGGCAAACAACACCACCTGGTCAAAGGATGCTTCCAACCCCGACTCCAACGGTGAGACCTACAATGCCGACAACTGGATCTCCAGAAGACACGATGCTACCTATGACATCCTCTCCGACTGGAGAACATGGGCAAACGGCGCATACAACTCACAGGAGTACATGGACAGCGTGAACCACAAGATCGCCCCGGGCACATCATGGGCTGAGGGCGAGACCTCCGACGAGCTGAAGGTCATCTGGAGCCAGGTGGCAGACTGCATCGTCACCAACTCCTGGAAGGCTCTGTATGCAAAGAGCGATGAGGAGTACGAAAAGATCGTGGCAGACATGATAAAGCAGGTAAATGAGTACGATCCCCAGGGTCAGTGCCTTGCCAAGTGCGAACAGGATGCTGCCAACAGAAATGCTCTTGAAGAGCCTGTAAGAGGCTGAGCCTTTTACATCGCATAACAGTGCTCTCCCTCCGTCATATGGCGGAGGGAGAGCTTTTATCATGGCACAAGATTTACATTATTTAAAAAATCTATGAATTTATTTCTATGCTGTTGAATTAGCCATAGTATTTGTGGTATAATAACTATGTATGAAACCATGTTCATCCCGGACTATGAACTACAAAAGAGGGTTATGTATGCTGACTGATATACAACAGCGCATAGTTGAGCTTAAAAAAGAAAAGGATTTTCTCATCCTTGCCCATTGCTATCAATCCCATGACATACTGGAGATAGCCGATTTTACAGGGGATTCCTTCGGACTGGCACAGCAGGCGGAGAAGTGCGGCAACAAAAATGTCATGCTGTGCGGTGTTCGTTTTATGTGCGAGACTGTAAAGGTGCTCTCCCCGGAGAAGAGGGTGTATCTCCCGGAGCCTGATGCTGGATGTCCCATGGCGGATCAGATAGATATACCCCTGCTCACCAAGCTGAAGGAGCAGTACCCGGATCACACCGTGGTATGCTACATAAACACCTCTGCGGCGGTAAAGACCATGTGTGACGTGTGCGTCACCTCATCCTCGGCGGTGTCTATCGTCAACAAGCTTGAAAGCGACAAGATACTCTTTGTGCCTGACTGCAACCTGGGTGACTATGTGAAAAAGCGCTGCCCCGGCAAGGAGTTTGCTTTCATAAAGGGGGGCTGCCCCAATCATGCGGCTATGTCCCTGTTCAACGTAAAGACCGCAAGGGAGCTGCACCCGGATGCGCTGCTGCTTGTGCATCCCGAATGTGACCCCACTGTTGTGGAGGCGGCTGACTATGTAGGCTCCACCACGGGGATAATGAACTATGTTGCCAAGAGCGACTGCAGGGAGTTTATCATAGGCACGGAGAACAGCATAGTTCAGCACCTGGGCTTTGACTATCCGGACAGGTATTTCTACCCCCTGTCAAAGAACTGCATCTGCCCCAATATGAAGCTCACCACCTTGCGCTCGGTGCTCGATGTGCTTGAGGGCACAGGAGGCGAGGAGATAATCCTCGACGAGGACACCCGTGTAAAGGCAAAGCGCTGCATTGATGTAATGCTGGAGCTGGGATAAGTAGCCTAACAATAAATCAGCCCCCGGGATGACCCCGGGGGCTGTATGTTGTACAGAGATGTCCTACATATTTATCAGCAGCATCATGACCGCAAAGGAGATGACAAAGGCAAGGGTGCCCTTGTCGTTGTCGCCCTCCTCCGCCATCATGGGCATTTCCTCGATGATGGTGAATATCATGGCACCTCCCGCCATTGCCATGATGTAGGGCAGGAGGAAGGGGAAGAGCACTGTGGCAATAACTGTGACCACACCCATCAGGGGCACAGGGGCTCCGGATACCACGCCCATAAGAAAGGCGGTGCCCTTGCCTGTTCCCTTGTCACGAAGGGGCATGGACACAAACAGCGCCTCCGGGAAGTTCTGGACTGCCATTGCCACAGCCATGATCATGGCTGTTGGGACGGATATCCAGTCTGTGCGCAGGAACAGCCCTGCATAAACAGCGCCGATTGCCATTCCCTCGGGCACATGGTGTATCACCTCGGAGAGCATGACCTTGACATTTGTGCCAAGGCGGCTTTCGGGTCCCTCGGTAAGCTCGGTGAAGGCATGGGTGTGGGGGATGGAGTGGTCAAGAAGATACTGAACCACAGCCCCTGCGCAGAAGCTCAGAAACACAGGCAGCACGCTGCTGCCGCCCACGGCAAAGCCCTTTGTGGAAAGCCCCAGCAGCGCCCATACAGCCACGGAGAACATTATCCCGGCGCTTGTGCCCGCAAGTATCACACGGATCTTGTCGGACAGCCGCCTTTTCCCCGCATACACTGCCGCTGCGCCCATTATGGTGCCAAGGAAGGGGATGAGCAGACCGAATATGGTGTCCTGATCCTCGGTGGCACCGGAGCTGTCAAGAAATCCTCTTATGGCATTGAGCCCTATGAATATCAGTATGGTGCCGCCCATGACCTCGGCACCTGACTTGTAGCGGATGCCGAAGCTGTGTCCCACCTGCACTCCCACTGCCGACAGCAAAAACGTGATGACACCAATGATAATGCAGGCAAGCAGAGTGTTTATTATATCCCCCGCATTTATGAGCCTTGCGGGCATACCTACGAAGGTAAAGCCCACTGCAAGGGCATCTATGCTGGTGGCTACAGCAAGCCCCAGCATGGTCTTTATGTCAAAGCCGCTCTTTGTCTCCTCCTCTTCTGAGGAAAATGCCTCCCTGACCATATTGCCGCCGATGACCGACAGCAGTATAAAGGTGAGCCATGGAGCGATGACATCGAACAGGGAGCGGAATCCCGTGCCTACCATATATCCTGCGAATGGCATTGCCCCCTGAAAGAAGCCGAACCATCCGCCGCACAACAGGCGTTCTTTCCAGCCTGCTTTCTTAGCCGCAAGCCCCTTGCACACCGATACCGCAAAGGCATCCATGGCAAGACCAACAGACAGAAGTATGATCTCAAATATTCCCATATGTCCCCTCAGAAAAAGCGCTCCCGAGTTCATCGGAAGCGCGGTTTCAAACCCTCTGACAGGTTATTCCTCTTTAGCGTCCTCTACAGCATCCTCAACTGCGTCCTTTACATCATCTGCAAAGTCCTTGGCTGCGTCTGCTACGTCCTCAGCAACATCTGCTGCCTTGTCTGCAACACTGTCGCTGTCCTCATCCTCATCACCGAAGAAGATCTCATCATCATCGTCAAAGTCGTAATCCTGCTCTTCGATCTCGTTCTTCTTCTTAACAAGGTAAGTAGCTGCTGCTGCGCCTGCTGCTGCTGCTAAAAGTGATACCAATGCTACACCTAATGCCTTCATGATATAATCAACTCCATTTCGTATATTTGCTCCGTTATGAGCGATTTTCTACATTATAGCATATAGTTACAATAATTGCAATAGTTATTTTGAAATTTTCGCCAAAATCACACATTTTGTAATCGAATTCTAATCTTTAGCAGGATCGGGGCTTTATCATTCATAAAATATCTCTTGCAAACCGGCTCAATGTGTGCTATAATTAATGATTATGACGATAAAGGAGAATAAAATGGTTCGCTGGGTCATTGACGGGAAGGATAATAGGGAAGCCGCAGAGAGACTGGCGGCAAGGGGGGGTATATCGCTCCTTGCGGCAAAGGTGCTGGTGGCGGGAGGCTACGACACCGTTGAAAAGGCGGCACAGCTTCTGGGCAGCGGAGAGCCTGTGGAGTTTTCCGACCCTATGCTGATAAAGGATATGGAAAAGGCCTGCGAAATTATCGGCAATGAGATAGAGAACGGCAAGATCTGCATATACGGCGACTATGACTGCGACGGCATCACCGCTACCGCTGTACTGGCGGATTACTTCGGCAATATGGGTGCCGATGTCTGTACATACATCAACGAGCGCAGTGAGGGCTACGGCATAAACAAGGGGGCTATCGACACAATAGCCGATATGGGCGTTACCCTTATCGTAACGGTGGACAACGGCATATCCGCCATAGCGGAGGCTGAGTACTGCAAAGAGCGGGGCATAAAGCTGGTGGTGACGGATCACCATATGCCGGGGGATACCCTCCCCGATGCCCTTGCGGTGGTGGATCCCCACAGGGCTGATGACACATCCCCCTATCACGACTACTGCGGCTGCGGACTGGCAATGAAGCTGGTGGCAGCAATGGAGGGGGACTCCGACTTTGCGGCACAGCAGTATGCGGATCTTGCGGCTGTGGCTACCATTGCGGATATCGTTCCCCTTACGGGGGAAAACAGGCATATCGTCCGCACAGGGCTCTTCTACCTTGAAAACACCGAGCGCCCCGGTCTGTCCGCACTTGTGGACAGGGCAGGACTTAAAAAGCCTTTCTCCTCCTCGAATATAGCTTTCGGGCTGGCTCCCCGGATAAATGCCGCCGGGCGCATTGCATCCCCGAAGGATGCCCTGTCCCTTCTCCTGTGTGAGGATGAGGACGAGGCTCTGAACAGGGCGGAGCAGCTGTGCGAGATAAACGACAGGCGGCACAGCTTTGAGGACAGGATAATAGACGATATATGCGCCATGATAAAAAAAGACCCGACCCTTCTGGACAGCAGAGTGCTGTTCTTTTCGGGGAAGGGCTGGCACCACGGAGTGATCGGCATTGCGGCGGCAAGGATACAGGACAGGTTCGGCAAGCCCTGCTTTCTCATGACCCGTGAGGAGGGGGGCGAGTACAGGGGCTCTGCCCGTGCCTTCGGTGATTTTAGCGTGTTTGAGGCGCTTTCCTTCTGCGGCAGCGAGCTGCTGGAAAAGTTCGGCGGACACAGCGGGGCAGGGGGCTTTACCGTCACTGAGGAGAAGCTGGCTCCATTCCGCAGTGCCCTTGAGGAATATGCTGAAAAAAACGTCAAATACCCCCTTGTGCCTGAGATAGACGTGGCAGCGGCACTCAGTGCGGCTGACCTTACGGTGGAGAACGTAGAGGGGCTGAGGATACTTGAACCCTTCGGGGAGGGCAATCCCGACCCGGTGTTTCTCATAGCTGATGCGCTGATAGATGATGTGGTGCCCCTTAAAGGCGGGGAGCACACCAAGCTGCGGCTCTCCTTTTCGGGAACAGGCATGGAAGCACTCATGTTCAGGCAGAAAACCGATGAATTCCCCTTTAAACGGGGGGAAAGGGTCAATGCCCTTGTGAGCCTTTCCATAAATGAATTCGGCGGCAGGAGGAGCGTTTCCGCAAAGGTGGTGAGCCTGCGGCGAAAGGGCATCTCCCAGCAGAAGCTCATTGCGGCGGAGGACACCTATTTCAGAGTGCGCAGGGGAGAGATAGCGGATAAAAATGTAATTGCCTATGTCACCCCCTCAAGGGAGGATATCATCCCTGTGTACACAGCAGTGACAGGCACACATTCTCCCCTTGACCTGTACTCGCAGCTTGACACGGAAAAGATAAATTACTGCAAGTTCCTTCTGAGCATAGATATACTCGACGAGGCGGGGCTTATCGTCTACGACCGCTTCGCACGGTGCATAACTCCCGTTGCGGATCCTGCCAGGGCGGATCTTAACGAAACTCCTACCATGAAAAGGCTGAGAGGGCTTTGATGATGGGGCTTTGTATGCGCAGGAATCTGCTAATTTGTGAAAGTGTGGTGGTAATGTGAACAACTCCGAAAAGATCTACACCATTGATATGCTTCTCGAAAAGATAATGGCTGAGAAGAAAGACTACGATATGTCGAAGATCGTATCTGCCTATGAATTTGCGGAGAAAAAGCACGCAAATCAGCGCAGATCCTCCGGAGAGCCCTATATCACCCATCCTGTGGCTGTTTCCTATATCCTGCTGGAGCTGGGCATGGACACGGACACCATATGTGCGGGGCTTCTCCACGATGTAGTGGAGGATACGGACACCACCCTTGATGATATAAGGAAGAGGTTCGGTCAGGATGTGGCTCTGCTTGTGGACGGTGTCACAAAGCTGGGCAAGATACCCCTTTTCACCAAGGAGGAGCAGCAGGCGGAGAACGTGCGCAAGATACTCCTTGCCATGTCCCAGGATATAAGGGTCATCATCATAAAGCTGGCGGACAGGCTCCATAATATGCGTACTTTGCAGTTCAGACCGCCTCACAAGCAGCGTTCCACCGCCCTTGAGACCATGAACATCTATGCGCCTATCGCCCACAGGCTGGGAATACGCACCATACAGGACGAGATAGAGGACATAGCCTTCCGCTACCTTGACCCCTACGCCTATTCCGAGATAGAGCAGATGCTGAAAATACGTGCGGATGAGCGCCAGCGCTTTATCGTGAAAATTGAGGGGCAGATAAAGGCACGGTTTGAGGAGCTGTCTCTCCCCGCACCACAGCTTTCCGGGCGTGTAAAGTCCGTCTACGGCATCTACCGCAAGGCATTTGTCATGGGCAAGGGGCTGGATGAGATATACGATGTATACGCTGTGCGCATTATAGTGAATACTCTCAACGAGTGCTACAATGCACTGGGCATAATCCACGATATGTACCGCCCTATACCCAACCGCTTCAAGGACTATATTGCCACTCCCAAGGCCAATATGTACCAGTCCCTCCATACCACCGTCATAGGCTCTGAGGGCATACCCTTCGAGGTGCAGATACGCACGGTGGATATGAACTACACCGCCGAATACGGTATCGCTGCCCACTGGAAGTACAAGGAGGGCATAAAGGGGAAGGACAAGCTGGAGAACCGCCTTGCATGGATCCGACAGATAATAGAGGCGCAGCAGGAAACGGACGATGTCGAGGAGATAGTGCGCACCATCAAGAGCGACCTCTCCCCGGAGGACACCTTTGCATTCACTCCCAAGGGGGATATAATCACACTGCCAGCGGGCTCTACCATAATAGACTTTGCCTATGCCATCCACACCGAGGTGGGCAACCGCATGAAAGGCGCCAAGGTGGACGGCAAGCTGGTAAGCCTTGACTACAAGCTGCAGACCGGGGAGATAGTGGAGATACTCACCTCTAACGACCCGGCACACGGTCCCAACCGTGCATGGCTCGACATTGCAAAGACGCATGAGGCACGCTCGAAGATACGCTCCTGGTTCAAGAAGGAGCGGCGGGACGAGAACATCGTCAACGGCAGAGAGGCGCTTGAACGGGAATTCAAGCACAACAAGATGAATGTGCCTCCTGAGGATATAGAAGGCTTCCTTGCCGATGACATGAAGCGGCACAACTGCGCCACCCTTGATGATTTCTATGCAGCCATCGGCTACGGCGGCGTGCTGCTGTCAAGGATAATACCCAGGCTCAGGAACGAATACAACCGCAAATACAGGGAGGATCCCTCCCAGGCTCCCCAGGTGCCTGTTCCCAAGCCCTCCAGTACAGGCGTTATCGTCGGGGGAGAGGGCGGCATAGACGTAAAGCTGTCCAAGTGCTGCAACCCCCTGCCCGGTGAAGAGGTGGTGGGCTTTATCACAAAGGGTCACGGCATATCCGTACACCGCAGGGACTGCGCAAAGTATCTGGATTTCCTGCGCACGGGGAAGGATGCTGACAGATGGGTGGAGGTCACATGGGCTGAGAAGGTCAAGAGAACAGACAATCCCATATTCACCGTGACTGTGGACATTGTGGCAAATGAGAGCATATCTTTGCTTATGAACGTGACCTCTGTCACAACGGAGATGCGCATACCCGTGACCAGCATCACCACAAGGACACTGAAAAACGGCAACACGGACATACTCATAAACTGCTCCATTGCCGGGGTGGATCAGCTCAACAACCTGATAGGCAAGCTGAGAAAGCTCCCGGATGTCATAAGTGCGGACAGAACAGCCACCAACTGACGGCTCTGTGCAAAAAAATCCGCATATGTATGTTAAAAATTTGCAAAACCCCTTTACAAATCAAATCAGATGTGGTATAATGTCCTTTGTGTTTTAACACTTCCCTTTACTGAGTATGAGGGGACGGCCCTTTCGGGGGATGACACCTGCCTCATACACGGAAAGCGGAGAATATTTTAAAAGAGGTGTATCAAAATGATGCTCAAAGACGAAAAGCAGGCAATCATTGCTGAGCACAAGCTCAGCGAAAACGACACAGGTTCTCCCGAGGTACAGATCGCTATCCTCACCAAGAGGATAAAGGATCTCACCGAACACCTGAAGGTCCACAAGAATGACCACCACTCCAGAAGAGGTCTTCAGAAGATGGTCGGCCACAGAAGGAACCTTCTCGGCTATCTCCAGAAGAACGACATCGAGAGATACCGTGCCATCGTTGCAAAGCTGGGTCTGCGCAAGTAAGGCAGGATCTAAGCAAAACAGGTCTTCGTGTGCATCTGCACACGGAGGGCTGTTAGCATAAGGGGCTGCAAGTAGCAATAAATCGGGCGCACAAAGGCTTTGTGCATCGGATCTATTGCTATCACGGCGAAAGCTGTGCAAAGCCCCTTTCTTCAATAAAAAAAGATGGAGGTTAATATGAACACAGCTAAGACTTTTGACAATTACAGAGTATTCAAGACTATGTTTGCAGGGCGTGAGCTCACTGTTGAAACAGGCAAGACCTGCGAGCTCTCCAACGGCTCCTGCTGGGTAAGATACGGCGACACCACCGTTATGGCAAACGTTACCGCAAGCGTAAAGCCCAGGGAGGGCATAGACTTCTTCCCTCTGTCTGTTGACTATGAGGAGAAGATGTACTCCGTAGGCCGCATCCCCGGCTCCTTCACCAAGCGTGAGGGCAAGCCCACTGATAAGGCGATACTCACCTCCCGTGTGGTAGACCGCCCTATCAGACCCCTTTTCCCCAAGGATATGAGAAATGACGTGTCCGTTGTTATGACCGTCCTCTCCGTAGATCCCGACACACAGCCTGAGATACTGGGCATGATAGCCACCTCCGTTGCCATATCCATATCCGATATTCCCTGGAACGGCCCCATTGCCGGCATCAGCGTAGGCCTTGTGGACGGTGAGATAGTCCTCAACCCCACGCTTGCACAGCGTGAAAGGAATGACCTTAACCTCACCGTTGCAGGCACAATGGAAAAGGTAGTCATGATCGAGGCAGGCGCAAACGAAGTTGACGACGACACTATGCTCAATGCCATCATCAAGGGGCATGAGGAGATAAAGAAGATAGTTGCCTTTATCAGCGACATCCAGGCGCAGATAGGCAAGAAGAAGTTTGAATTTGAGTCCCAGGAAGTGGATCACGATATGTTCGATGCCATCGAGGCATTTGCGGCAGATCGTGTGAAGGTAGCTCTTGATACCGACGACAAGAACAAGCGTGAGGAGATGCTCAACCCCATCAAGGACGACATCCACGCCAAGTTCGATGAGGAGTATCCCGAGAAGACACTCATGATCGACGAGTGCATCTACAAGCTGCAGAAGAAGATCGTGCGCAACTGGCTCTACGAGGGCAAGCGTGTTGACGGCAGAGGCCTTGACGACATCCGTCCTCTGGCAGCCGAGGTAGGCCTGCTCCCCAGAGTTCACGGCTCAGGTCTTTTCACCCGTGGTCAGACACAGGTGCTCTCCATTGCTACACTGGGCCCCGTAAGCGACGCCCAGAAGCTGGATTCCCTGGATGAAGAGACTACCAAGCGCTATATGCACCAGTACAACTTCCCCTCCTACTCCGTAGGCGAGACAAAGCCCTCAAGAGGCCCCGGCAGACGTGAGATCGGCCACGGCGCACTTGCAGAGCGTGCTCTTGTGCCTGTTATACCCGATGTGGAGGACTTCCCCTATGCAATAAGAGTCGTATCCGAGGTTCTTTCCTCCAACGGCTCCACCTCACAGGGCTCCATCTGCGGCTCCACACTGGCACTTATGGATGCTGGCGTTCCCCTGAAGGCTCCTGTTGCAGGTATCTCCTGCGGACTTATCACCCGTGATGACGGCTCCTTCCAGACTATGGTGGATATTCAGGGCCTTGAGGACTTCTTTGGTGATATGGACTTCAAGGTAGGCGGCACAAAGAAGGGTATCACAGCTATCCAGGTTGATATCAAGGTTGACGGCCTTACCTATGACATCATAAGGGAAGCATTTGCCAAGACCCACAAGGCAAGGGATTACATCCTTGATGAGGTAATGCTCAAGGCTATTCCCGCACCCAGAGCAACTGTGGGCGAATATGCACCTAAGATGCTCCACACTACCGTTCCCGTTGACAAGATCCGTGAGGTCATCGGTCAGGGCGGAAAGGTCATCCAGAAGATATCCGCTGACTGCAATGTCAAGATCGACATCAACGACGAGGGTCAGGTATTCATCAGCGGCATAGACATAAACGGCTGCAACAAGGCACTCCAGATCGTGAACACCATAGCCAACGATCCCGAGATAGGCGCCATCTACAAGGGCAAGGTGGTCAAGATCATGACCTTCGGCGCATTTGTGGAGATAGCTCCCGGCAAGGACGGACTGGTACACATCTCCAAGCTGGACAAGCAGAGAGT
>DGXE01000049.1:18176-23331 GCA_002395525.1 Ruminococcus sp. UBA4240 | reverse complement strand
CAGGTATCGGCTCGTGGGAGATGCAAAGGTCTCTGTCAGCTTTTGCCCATATTATTTGTGCCGTATCCGTCATCTTCCTTGCATCACAGCAATAGACTAAGGCACTGCCAAGCTGTGAATAGGTGACTGCTCCCATATATTCAAATGCGTCTTTGTAATTGGGATAGTATTCCGAAACACAGGTATCTGCTGCTGCGGTAAAATGTGTATGGAACGGCGGAGACACAAGCATATTGCCCTCGTGATCTTTTATTGTGATCATAAATGGTTCGGGATTCAGTCTGTCAGGTATTTGCAGGCGTTCGTCAACGGCATGAAGATAGGTGTTTTTGTCATGACCTACACCGATCAGCAGTACCTTTCCCGATTCTTCGTATAGTCAGACAGCCGCCGACAGGTGCAGGAGAGGCTAAATGCTCCTCGCCTTCGACCCATTCCGCTGCACTTTTGCCAAATACCGTCACCGAATGCGCCCTGTGCAGGGAGCGGACACCGTCCGTGCGGAAGGCTGCCACCCTTGCAAGAGTATCGATACAAGGCATCGTTGATCTGACATCGTAAAACGGATTGCTTCTGCAAACACTGTTCCATGTATGAGTCGGCACGATAAACAGACCGTCCGAAAGATATTCGCTGAATGCATCTATAAAGCCGTCTGCACCGTTTTCGATTTTGCCGATCGAACGCAGAGAACAGTGCAGCGTCAGTTTGTCATCGTTCTTTACTCCGCAATTTTTCAGAAATTCAAATATATCGTTCTTTGTGATCATGAACCGACCTTCCTATTACTTACCACTTCAAATCTCCGTCACCGCCCATAGCTCTTGTCATTTCCTCGATCTTTTCAAGCGGAAAAGGCGGTGTGGCAAGCGGCTTCATGGCGAGCGACATCAGCTTCATGGGGTTATCATCGGCAGCGATACGGTTTGAACTTAGTGCTCCGCATATCTTGCACCGATGAATGATAGCCCATTCACCGTTTTTTCTGACCCATACGCTGACAGCCTCCATAATACCTCCGCAGTCTGCCGAACGGTCTCCGGGCTCATTGTCCAAATGCTGACTTGACAGGCAGTATGGGCAATGATTTCGGTGATCGCTGCCTGCACCTGTCGGCACGACAGTCTTGCCGCAGAACTTACATATAAATGTATCATTGCATGGGTGTGTTTTATAATAACCTTTTTCAAAATTTATTTTCTTATGTTCCCTGTTCATAGGGATACCTCCTGAAAGTGTGATATATCCATACTTCCGTGAGGCTTGTGAGCTTGCAGCAAACCTCCCGGTTACACTGCAAGCTCCGTTTTTCTGTTTTTAGTCAAAAGTCATTTCTCCTTATTATACTAAATGAGTTCATTATTGTCCTTTGCTCGGCAGTTTGCTCACAATGATCCCTTTGATGACAAACAGCAAAAACACAACTGTCACTGCATATGGCAGTCTTGCAGCGGTCAGGAACAGCACAGCGATGATGCTCAGAACAAAAGAAAGAATTGTCACAGCATTGTGTCCCTTTTCGATATGCCTGTAATACATCAGCACCTTGACTGCACCTGCCACGATCAGCAGGAACATCAAACCCCAGCAGACACAGGCGAACGGCAATGCAATTTGCGTATACCGCAGTAAACTGACCGCTGTAAATGTGCCGCCCAGCTTCTCCGGGTAAAGTGGCAGGAGGAACATCATCAGCGCCATGATGTCAGTGCAGCCTGTCAGCAGGTCAAGCAGATCGCTGATATTTTTACGATTATCGTCCTGTGCGGCGGTGATGAGTTCCTCTGAGGACAACAGTTCGTCGATCGTAACAGAAAAATACTTTGATATTTCTTTCAAGGAGTCGATGCTCGGGTAGCCCTTTCCGGATTCCCATTTTGAGATCGCTGTGCGTGATACGAAAAGTGCCTGCGCAAGCTCTTCCTGTGTCAGACCTTTCTGCTTTCTCAATGTCTGTAATTTTTCGCTGAATTCCATTTGTGTTCCTCCGTCAGACTGACAATGCCGTGATACAGCAGATACAGTCCTGCACTCAGCAGCAATGCCCCGATAATATCCGTCAGCCAGTGTACGCCCGATATCGTCCTCCCCACGACCATAAAGAGCGTGAAAACAGCAGTGCAAGAATATACGGCCTTTCTTACAACACTGTTCTGCACCCTTCGCCGCACTTGAAAGGCAAGTGTCGGCATCACGCTAACAACAAGTAATGTTGTCGAGGACGGATAAGAGGCTTCCATTCGCCCCTCAATGAGGAGCGGGCGGTAGTTTATCGGTATCATCTCAAAGATCAGATAGCCTGCGATCACGAGGATATAATATACCCCAAGCAGCAGGATATCGACGTCCACATTGAACAGATTTTTTCTTCTGACAAGCTGAATAAAACCAATCACACTGAATCCCATACAGACAGCGATCGGAACCAGTCCCAGCCAGTCCGTGACCGTGTAGAGCGTCATATGCACGCCCGTCAACTTATGGAACCACTGATTCAATCCGGCAAAGCCGATATTCGTCCCGTTCTGCCCGACAGGCTGCACATCAACAGTCTGTATCAGCATCGTCCAGATGATAAACGCTGCCATAAACCCAAAGCCTGCAAGCAGCAGTTTTCTTCCATTCTTTTCCATTACATCAGATCCTTTTGTTCATTGCCTTTCGGCTGATCTTAAGGATACCATGGAACTGTGAAAATGTAAAGAACCGCTGCGTCACATAGGCGACACGGAGCGTGTCATCATCGAAATATCGGCGCTTTTTTGATGATACTTCTATCATCGTCCTTTACGTTTTTTCGGTGGGGTTACAATCTCTGCATTGTTGCCGAATTCTGCCGGATGCATTGAAGATGCAAGCACACCTTTGGCATCACATCTGAGTCCCTCACGTTCTATACCGATGAGGTATCTGAACCCCTGCTCTTTTTCAATCATTTTTATTCTCCCTTTGTTATTTGAGCAGACAACTGTACCATACTTCCCTTTATCATATATTCCGCAGAATGTTTTGGAAAATCATGTCAGATACGGGATCTTCGCCGGCAGAGGGCGTAAAGATATCATGCTCATCCTCCCCGAACTTTATACTGACATGGTACTCATCAAGCCTGGAATAAAGGCTTACTGTCAGCTTCTCATCACGCTTGCCCTCGTTCATGCAGCTGATAAGCTTTTCCTCTGTAAGGATCCTGTAAGAAGCCGCTTCTTTGGAGCCTGCTCCGGCGTTTATCAAGTCATCATAGACAAGACGGGATATATTGTCGATCTCGTTTTCGTTCAGCACAGTTCCATAGCACATCAGCTGAACACTTTTTTGGAGTTCACTCCTCAGCATTATGGCACAGGCAAATGTTATGCAGCATAGCACCGCAAAGCACATGAAAACATATTCCATTGAAAGTATATTCAGTATGCCGACTACAATAAGATCCATCACGATGCTGACAACAGACTGTCCGGAATTAAGCAGCACCAACATACTCTGCTGCTTGCTCTTACTGTTGGTATCAACGGCTGTCATTCGCAAAAATGTACGCATCGGATCCCAGATAACACCTTTTATGAATATATATGCGATACCCGACAATATTGCGGCACCAAATGTTTTACCCGAAAGCAGTCCGTATGCTCCGACGGACATAAAAGCAATAAGCAGTGCAGCAGGCGTAATGATAATGATTTTGTCCTTCAGCTTATTCAGTATCTTCTCAAGCAGTATATTGCAGAGAAGCCTTAGCATTCTGGAACTCCATACTATCACACCAAAGATGAAGATGGTATTCTGTTCCTCAAAAAGCCCTTCCAGACAAACGGTCAGGTACACTTCTGTGTTTGTGGTAAATACAGCACCTGCACAAAAGAACATACAGAACACAACGATAAGAAGCCACATCCCTTTGCCGATCTTTACATGTTCTGCTTTTTCTTCTTTTGACGGAAGATGTACAGCTTCGTATGGAACGGAGCCCGGCTGTTATCAAAGAATGCTGCATCACATACTTGTCACGCAGATTCCAGAGAATAGAAAGAGGATTGCTTTTAAGGCCCAGATCCGCTGAAAGACGAAGTGCCATTTCCATGCCTGGATCGGAACCCGGAAGGATCAGGACAGGGCTGAGGTTTCTGATCATATCCAGAGTTTCTTCATAGCTTTCTTTTGCCATTATCACCCGTGGATAAGAGTCATTGTTAAAGGTATACGCTCTGTCATTGACGGCTCTTTCCCTTTCCCGTATTTCTTCCGGAACATAAAGCTCCAGAAGTACCGGTTCATAACCTCTTTCCCTGATATCTTGGATATAATTCACCGCTGAAGAATAACATTCAACTATGATGATCGTGTCTGAACTCTTCTTTTTCGACATATTATCCGTCTCTCCCATTTTTTCTTTGAACCCACACAGGCATAGTATCCTGCTTATATGCCTCTCATCATTTATTCATTCATTCATTCATAACGGTATCAAATACCTCATTATATTCTATACCTGTGAACTCTGAGATATAGTAGGTGTATTCATCCCTGCATTTGTCAATAATATGCTCTATACAGCATTCCATAAGGTGTAGTGTTACAATAGATGTGAGACCAAACATCAAAAACAATAGAAAAAGTGATCGAAATCTGTTAAAATAAAGTTACCACACCATACCTAACAGAAAGGAAACGATCACTTTATGAAAAGTATAGCACAAAACAAAGAAATAATCAAGAGGTATCTGCCGCACGAATTAAGCACAAAGGTGCACGCAGTAGAAACATACCGACAAACCGGAGATGTGAGGTATATCTACCGAAAGTATACCTGTGTATGCATCAAGAAAGCCTCTTTTGTAGTTATCAGACAAGATAGCAAAACAAGGGACAGGGAAATAGAAAGCCGGTTGATTTATAAAGGACAAGTAAAGGACATAAAATGCTCTGATAAAAAAATATCACTCACAAACGGCTATACATAGCCATTCGTGAGTGTTTATGCCTGGTCGAGGTGACGGGACTCGAACCCACGGCCTCTTCGTCCCGAACGAAGCGCTCTACCAAGCTGAGCTACACCTCGGTTTAAAATGGGGCTGACAAACTGTCAACCCCTTTGGCAACATCTGCCATTTCATGGCAGGGGCAGAAGGATTTGAACCCTCGGCACGCGGTTTTG
>DGXE01000049.1:0-18118 GCA_002395525.1 Ruminococcus sp. UBA4240 | reverse complement strand
GGCACGCGGTTTTGGAGACCGCTGCTCTACCAACTGAGCTATACCCCTATTCATTCAACTTTTGAATTATAACATATTATTAGAAGTAAAACAACTGTATAACATTAAAATAATATATACATAATATAAACAATAGGATACATTAATGATCCCAGTATCCCGCCCTTTATGAAGCCATCAGCTTCTGTTTGTCAGGTGTTGATGGCTTTATGTGTGGAAAGCTTGCAGAAATGCTGTTCTCTATAAGACCTGTGTGGTACTCAGCCGGATCTTGTCCAGAACCATTTTTTCGCTCCCTCTTGATAAAGAACAGTAAACAAGACATCTCTTGGGTATATGCTGAATATAGTCGGCATCACGGATCTTGAGGCTATTTCGGATATTATCAACGTAATAATTCCAATGACAGTCGTGTGTGCGGGAATATTCGCAGTTTCCTATCTTGCTTCATACAGGATAAAGAAATTTGAAGTAAGGGAACTTATAACAGAATAAGAAATGGCAGCAGCTGCGCCTGCATATGCGCTGCTGCTGCCATTTTCATTTGCAATATCACAGCTCTCCTCGGAGTTTAACACACCTTTGCATTTCGTGTGTCATGCTCCGAGGGGATCATTCAGTACGTCGTCACACAGCTGTTATGCTGCTTTTATATCCTGAGTGTCAGCTGCCGACTGCGGGAGAATACTCACTTGCAGCCTGCATACCGCTCTGCACTGCTGCGCAAACCCAGCTCATGAATTGTCCTTAATCAAGAGGTTTCGGACTCGTATCGTTTTCCCCGCTTGTGGGAATCACATCTGTGGTTTCAAAACATATGATCTCAATATCAGGTGATGTGTATTCAAGCCTTTCCATAATGTCCTCCTATTCTGACTTGGTGGCAGCATACTTCTCTGCTTCGGTGTAGTAACGGAACATCGCCTTTGATATCCCCGCCTCACGGTCTTTGTCCCTGATACGGTTATAGGCATAGGTCAAGGGGCTGTACCACTGATACCCGCTTGTCTCGTCACAGCTGACAGTTACCTTGATCTTGTCACCGATATTCTCTGCCTTTATGCCTGTCACACTGACTGTTACCCTTTCGCCCGAACCCGATGTCTTCACGCTGTACCCATTGGGAACGCTGAATGTCAGTTCCTTGCCTGTGGTATTCTCAACTACCATGTTCAGTCTCATTTCTGTTTCCATTGAAAGGTAGACACTCTTGAAGGCAACACCTTCAGGCAGATGGGATGCTTCACCGGCATTGTACGCATACGATTTAAGAGTGTCAGCAGTGATGGTGTCTATTGTATCATCCTTATATCCTGCATTGGCAGGATCATCTGTGCGATAGCCGAAATACTCCTGTGCATATGCGCCGTAGTTGAGCATCGCCTTTATAACAGGTATCTCTTTACCGTAGTTTTCACTGTCTGCTAAATAGCTGAGGGCTATCTTACGCACGGAAACAGACTCGGTATACACTGTTTCACCCGATGCATTTTTCAGAGTGAAGTCTATGTCGTCTGTCATTTCCTTGGCGGCTACGTTGTAGGAGAACAGATACATCCCATTTACTTTGTCATATGCCGATGCTATGTCATCACATTTCTTCGCCGCCTGTCTGGGAGAGGTGATGTACATATAATACCCTTCACCTGTGTACTCAGTGGGTATGGTGATACCAACAGTCACGCCTATGTCACCGTTCAGGCTAAGCTTCCCCTGTGTTATCTTTATGCCGTCACGCACGAAATAACCTGATGTCGATCTAACCTTTGTAGCATCTGTTGCCAGAACTTGTTCACCGGCAGGGTCGTTAAGAGCATCAGTTACCGCAACCAGTTCACCGACATCGTTAAGCACCATAATATTGGAATCATCCGTTGTGAACGATTTGGGCTCGTATGTTCCTGTTAATGTCCACAAACCATCTTCATCAGTGACTGTTTTATTGCCGCCGTCGTTGCCCTCGGTGAAGATTGTGATATCGGATCCGTACCTCGCGATGTACCAATATTCCGAGTTCTCGCCGGGGACGTAGATGTAAGGTGTGTTGGCGATCATGCTGGTCACCTCGTTGGCATCATCCATAACCGTAACCGAACCGTCTGTACCTGCAAAAGAATAGAACTTTCCATTCAAATTATTATCGAAGTCACCCCGCCTGAAGTCATTCTTCGTGAAGTTGAATGGCAGCATTACGATCTCTGCCTTGCCCACAGTAAATTTGCGATTGTAGCGTAGGTAGGTGGTCGAGAGTTGCGATGTAAAGTCGGGGATTCCGAGAGAAGTACCGTCGTTACATTCTATGGTATAGGTTTTCTCACCGCTGTAGCCGTATTGCTCAATAAGGTCGCCGTATTTCGGGGTATAGTATTTTCCGTCAAAGAAAAGAACATGACCGTAAGACTTCATGAAGCAATGATCTGTTTCTGCACCGAGATTTGCAGGCTTGGTAGCAGATGCCACGGCGGGCGAGCCTTGCTTCAGAAAGTGCGTGGCGACGAAGAAGCAGTTGGTCAGCGTACCCTCGCCTGTGTTGTTGCTGCGGTGGAAGAACGTGCTGTTCTTGTCGTTGTTCGTTCCCCAATCCAGTTCACATTTGCCGTTGTTATCGTACTGCCCTTCGATGAAGAGACAGTCGGTGAGGTCAACACTTGCGTACTGCTCCATTGCACCCACGAATCCACCACAGCCGTAGGTACGGCCAGCACTGTTCGGGTTGTAGATGAGTCCGTCAAAAACGGTGCCTGTGATGTGGCATTCATCAAGGTAGTTCGTGTAATGTATGTAGCCCACGATGCCACCAATTCCGACATCATAGTTGCTGTTGTAGGTTGTGCTGATTTGGGTGCTCACGCGGCAGTTCTCGATGGTGAGATTGCCGCTGGCAGAACCTACAAGACCGCTCAAGTAGTGTTCCGCACCACCCTCTATTTGTCCCGTTGCGTGGAGGTTGCGGATCGTGGCGCCATCCGTGAGGTGGAAAGGTGCGGTATTTGCCATAAGAGCTGTAGTATTGAAAGTCAAGGTATGACCTTTTCCGTCGAATGTTCCCTTGAAAGGGTAGTCGGTGTTGCCAGCCATCGTATTGACTGTGATATCATCACCCAATTCTACAGTTTTACCGCTGAATCCGTTTAATTCACCATCAACCTTCATACGTTGACAGAAATAGTCCCATCCGTCGGCAGTTTTGATGGTGAAAGTATCTCCATTTTGTGTTATGTCGTTTTCGTTAATAGGGTATGTGATCGTAGCGTTGAGGTTCACATCCTCATCAGGCATGGTAAAGGTGTAAGTACCGTCAGCGTTGGTGGTATAAGGAATACTATTGCCCGATGTAGCACCTATCAGTTTCAGTTCTTCAAAGCTCTCATCCATTTTCTGCGAGTAAGTAATTGTTACTTCTTCGCCCTTCAAAGCCGCAGACTTACTAAGACTGAATTGTGAGTAGACATTATTGATTTTGTGACCATCCACGACACTAAAGTCCTTGGTCAGTGTGTAGGGGTGTGCGGTGTCACCATTGATGATAATCGTTGCAGTAACGGTATAGTTGCCAGGAAAAATCACACCAGTAGGGCTTGTTTCATGAGTGTTTTTATCTTCATAAATAAAAGTAGTGACGATGTCCGTGATACCAGTTGCCTTTGAAAAATCCTGTGTATTCAAGGTTGCAGTACGCCTTAATAAGCTTCCGTCAAAAGCCATATCATTGGCAGTAAGCGTCAGTGTTGCAGTACCATTCGTAAGTCCGCAAGCATGATCTGCATCAGTCTGATTGCAAGTTGCAGTCAACGTATTGCCAGTTGCGTTAAATGAAAAAGTATGCCCGGGATCTCCAGTAACTTCCTCTTCTACTTCATATGTTATTGTAATAGATCCACCTCTAAAATCAAACTCGGCAGTTGTTTCATTGGAAATCTCTTTCGGATACAGCATTATTTTAAGAGGATTATTCTTATCAACATCTACTTCTCCCTCAAATACCACTGAGCCATAACCACTATCTGTTGAAGAATAATCAAAGTCATTAGTCGTTCCCTCTAAATGAAGCAAAGTGGAAGTATTAGTTCTGTCCTTGCCAACACACATTTCCACTCCGCTATTTCCGATTCTGAAATTGGAAATCTCGACTTTAGTGACCTTTCCTACGATATCACAAAACTCTGCTGTTCCTTCGTATTGTAAAAGATTTCCACGAAGCCTTGTTCTTCCTGGATCACCATTTTCGGGATCGTACGAATAATGAATATAATTAATATTTGGTTGATTGCAACTCCAATTAAGCGTACCGGCGGAACTTGAATATATATTGTAGTTATCAAGTTTAGTAGTTGTACCCGACTGACCGCCGTCCATATCAAATTTAACTGTCTTGGTGACTGTTTGTGTAGCAGCACTTGCCTTAATCACCGTTCTATCGAATACTTGTGAAAAAGGTTGTATTGGCGTGCTGCCGGACACAATCAGCAGAGCCAGCGCCGCCGCCAGTGCCTTTCTCCAGAATCTTCCTTTCATATAGTATTACCTCCTTTATAGATACAACAAAAGCGCACCCCACGGGACATAGTTATCCCATAGAGTACGCTTCTATAATCGTATGAAATTGTGAAAAGGGCGCAGTTATGCTTGCTTGCTTGCTTGCTTGCTTAAATCGTAGCACCTAAACATAACCCTGTCAACCCCTTTTGCGAAATTAGTTGTAAACTTTTGATGAACAGAAATTCCAACTATCCAAGCTTATAGTAGCACATTTCATGCGGCTTGTCAAGTGGTTTCAGAGCATTTGCCCAAGGCAGAGGGCATCCTTGCCCTTACTCCTCACGCTTTTTCAGGCAGTGGCTTTTTCCTGCACAGATACACAAAGCAGGGCACGGCAAATACTGCGGGTATTAAGAACATCACCACCAGTGATGACATATATGTATGGTTTTCAAGTATATCCGTCTCACCTGTTACCATAAGTACACACAGTGCCATTATTACATCAATGAAGGTGTGACATATTGCAGCGGGATAGACCGAGCCGGTGCGCTTTGTAAGGTAGGTAAGGAACGCTGACAGCATTATGCACGCCCCGCACATGGAGATGATACCAAGGAAGGGGAAAAACGGATAGTCCGTGCCCCAGTCATAGCCCCTTGCTACAAGGGGTGCGTGCCACAGCCCCCATATCACTCCGGTGACACAGACCGCCGGGAATGTGGGCATCAGCTTTTCCAGCTTTGGTGTCAGGTAAGCTCTCCAGCCGAATTCCTCCCCGAAGCCCAGGAATACCTCTCCCGCCCCGATAAACAGGGCATAGAGGAATGAAGCCGCAACATCATCCCCGCCGCCGTTTGACTCAATGGCGGCAGCAAGGCTGTAATTCTTTGTATACATAAGGGTAAGCACCACACCGCCGATAAGACCTACCAACACAGGATACAGCAGAGACAGGACATACTCCCTGCCGTGTCCCCTGAGATTTATCCTGAGAAAACTCTCCCCCATGCCCTCTCTGGTGATGAGCCGTGTGAGGAGGTTAGCTATGGCGGGGTAGAACATTACAGTTGTCGCCCCGAAGGCGGATGAGATAAAGATACCATCATCCGGAGAGAGTGGCATGAACAGATAGGGCGGTGTGAAGGATAGCAGCAGGAAAATGATCATACGCACAACTGTTTTTCTCCTGTCATCTGTCATAGCTGGTCACACCCCTTTTATAGACTTTGCATGATATTACATAGGACAGGTAATACAGCGGGAACACGCTCAGCCCCATGACCGAGATCGTTATTATCACAGCCGGTGACTGCTCCGTATCAAGAAAGTCAAATATCCTTTTCCACATATCTTCAAGGCTGCCGAAGGAGGAAATGTCGCCGAACAGCAGATACACAGATATTGCAAGAGCCACTGTCATCATTATGACCGCTCTCACGTTGTTTCCTCTCTTTGAGCCGAAGGCATAGAGAAAGGGTATCTCCACCCCCCGCAGGAAGAGCTGCACATAGAATAGCATAATACACAGTACAGACGAATTGGCGGCATTCCCTGCCAGATCAATGGAAAGGGCATTTATGGATATGGACAGCACCACGGAAAGCACCGCCAGAGCAAAGACAAACAGGTATTTTGCCCCCACAAGGGCCTTTACCCCGGTCTGTGAGGAGATGACCCAGAAGGCAAACTTCTTCCGCTCATCCGCCGAAAAAAGGTAACTCTCAGCCGCTCCCGATATCATGAACGCCATTGCTACCGACATTGCTGTGATGAGAAATGCTGTGTTTTCATCTTCCAGCTCCCCTCCGCCTAAGAATTGCAGGATATGCATTAGCAGAAAGCCGCCGAACAGTATCAGCAGATTCTTCTTGTTCACCGCCAGATCCTTATACATAAGGCCGTACATTCAGATCACCTTTCTTTTTATTGCACCTACAGTGGCAATATAGCTCACAACAAACGCAGCAATGGTCACAATGGGCAGTGCAAAGCCAACAGTGCTTATGACATCATCAAGGATCTCCGCTATCACATCAGGTGAAAGGTCGGGAAGATCATACACATTGACCGCTATTGCCAGGACAATTGTCACAACACACATTATGCCGAGAACTATGCCGTTTGCCACAGCAGAGGACTTGAAACGGTAAACAAGTGGCACACGGATACATTCGGATATGGCAATAAACAGACCGATACCGAACATCATCCATACCTCGTTGATGTCAAATGCCCTCCCTGATGACATAAGCAGTACAAGATAGTTGGCAAAGGCGACCACCCCGCCTATTAAATATCCCCCTGCCATCCACAGGATCTTCGCAAGGGCTATGGTCTCCGCCTTTACCGGGATAGTGTAGGAGAACATATTCCATTTACAGCCGTAATCTGATGCAACTGCATCATGATCTGAAACGCACGAGCCGAATGCCATGGCAGTTGCAAGAAGCAGAAAGAGGTTGTAGAGTGCTTCTTCGATCTCGACCGCATCCTCAAAGCGTGCAAGGTTGCCCGCCCGAAGGCTTACGAGCACCAGCGCCTCCGCAAGAAGAAAGACTGCGAGCATGGACACACTGAGCAGAAGGCTCTTCCTTGACAGGACAAGCTGCTTGTAGAGCAGACCCTTCATCATTTCCACTCCTTTTTCTCACGGTTCACATAATAGAGCATGATATCCTCAAGGCTCACAGGGTCGATGACAGCTCCGCTGTATTTTACCGACATCTCATCCCTGCGGTCGATAAGCACATCTGCACCGTAATCCGAAAGGCGTGCGCTTATAAAATCTCCTTTGTCTATCTCCCTGTAATCGCTGAGGGAGCATCTCATCAGCCCGTGGGAGCCTGTGATATCGTCCTTATAGCCTGTGAGCAGTATCCTCCCCTTGTCGATGAAGGTAACACTGTCCGCTATATGCTCCAGATCCGATGTTATATGGGACGACATGAGTATGGAGTGATCCTCGTCCTGCAAGTACTCCAGGAAAATATCCAGTATTTCGTTTCTCACCACCGGGTCAAGACCCGTGGTGGCTTCATCCATAATCAGGAGCTTTGCGTTGTGGGACAGGGCTGCGGCTATCTGCAGCTTCATCTTCATGCCCTTTGAGAATTCACCGAATTTCTTCCGCCTTGGCAGGGAAAAGCGATCCAGATATTCTGAAAATACGGAGCTGTCCCACTCGGAGAACACTTCTTTCAGAATGATGTTGATGTCATTTGCATTGAGCACATCGTGGAAGGGCAGTTCGTCGAAAACAGCGGAGATATGAGCCTTTATCTCCATGTCGTGCTCACGGTTGTCCATGCCGAATACCTTTATATCGCCGCTGTCCGGGGTCAGGATGTTGAGCACCGTGTTTATGGTGGTGGATTTCCCGGCACCGTTCTGCCCGATAAAACCCATTATACTGCCCTTTGCCACATTGAATGAGACATTGTCCAGCGTAAAGCCGTCAAACCGCTTTGTAACACCGTTTATCTCAATGGCGTTCTCATAGTCCTTCATCACATACCTCCGTACAGCATATCAAGCACCGAATGAAGCTCCTCTGCGGTGATACCGCTTTCCTGTGCGATATCGCACACCTGTGAGAGCATAGCTTCGATCTTTTTAAGCTGTTCCTCCCTGATAAATTCGGTATTCTGCTTTTTCACAAAGCTGCCCCTGCCTGTGTAGGACTCGATAAAGCCGTCCCTTTCAAGCTCCTCATAGGCACGCTTTGTGGTTATGACACTGATCCGCAGAGACTGTGCCAGTGCTCTCATCGAAGGCAGGGCGTCCCCTTCCTTCAACGAGCCGTTCATTATCTGCGCCTTTATCTGTGATACTATCTGCTCATAGATAGGTGCATTGTTCTGATTTGAAATAATAATATCCATGTGATCACCATGTAATGTGTATATGTTATATATACATTATATTCTTAATATACACACTTGTCAATTGTCTGTTCCTACAAAATCATTATATATGCATTGTATAATATGTACATAAGTCAAACCTGTTTTTCTCAGTGTGATCCCTGCATCTGCACCCCCAGCCTTGACAACAGGGCGGGGGAATGGTATAATTAACAATAACTTCCCATGGAGAAGGCTATATGGTCATTACAGATAAAATAACTGATCTCGGCGGCATCGGCAGCAAGCGTGCCGCCTTGTATGAAAAGCTTGATATATTCACCATCGGTGACCTGCTGGAGCACTATCCCACCGGGTATATAGACCTTACCGAGTCCGAGGAGATAGATGCCGTTAACGTAAATGAATACCACGTTGTGGAGGCGGTGCTGACCCACAAGCAGGTACCGGAGCGCCATCACAGCAAGCTCATCGTGTATAAGGCAGTCATCGAGGACGACAGCGGAGCTATGTCCATAGTGTTCTACAACAACCGCTTTGCCTTGGATGCCCTTGAGGAGGAAAAATGCTACCGCTTCTACGGCAAGGTGGCAGGGAACTTTACCCGCCGTGAAATGGTGAATCCTGTGGTGGTCGCCGCTGACACAAAGCGGCTCATACTCCCCAAATATCACCTTACCAAAGGGCTTACCCAGAATATGGTGGCAGCTGGGGTGACTGCCGCCCTTGATGCGGTAAAGGAGCAGATACGGGAGTTCATCCCTGATGAGATACGATCGGAATACCGCCTTTGCTCCGAGGAATATGCGGTGAACAACATCCATTTCCCGGAGAATATGCGGGCGGCGGAGCTGTCACGGCACAGACTGGGTTTTGATGAGCTGTTTGTCATGCAGTGTGCGTTAAGGCGGCTGCGCAATACAAACAGGGGAGAGTGCGGTGTCCGTATGAATGCCGTTCCCCTTGAAGAGTTTGAGGAGAGCCTTCCCTTTGAGCTGACCTCGGCACAGAAGCGCACCTGTAATGAGGTGTACAGTGATATGGAGAAGGCATCTCCCATGAACAGGCTCGTACAGGGGGATGTAGGCTCCGGAAAGACAGCTGTTGCCGCCGCCGCCTGCTATATGTGCGTCAAAAACGGTTTCCAGGCGGCATTCATGGCACCTACGGAGATACTTGCAAATCAGCATTATAATACCCTTAAAGCCTTTCTGGAGCCTTTGTCTGTCCGTGTGGAGTGTCTTACAGGCTCCCTTACCCCCGCCGCCAAGCGCAAGATGAAGGAAAGGCTGGCAGCAGGGGAGATAGACGTGGTGACAGGCACCCATGCCCTCATATCCGATTCCACCGAGTTTGCCGCTCTGGGGCTTATCATCACCGATGAACAGCACAGATTCGGCGTGGAGCAGAGAAAGCGCCTTGCTGAGAAAGGGGATCACCCTCACAGGCTGGTAATGAGCGCCACACCCATACCCCGTACCTTAGCGCTCATCATGTACGGAGATCTGGATGTATCTGTCATAGATGAGCTGCCCAAGGGCAGGCAGAGGATTCAGACCTATGCTGTCACCGGAAGGCTCAGGGAGCGTGCCCTGAGCTTTGTCAGACAGGAGCTTGACAAGGGCAGGCAGGGCTATATCGTATGCCCTATGATAGAGGATGAGGAGGGCTTTACCGAGCTGCAGGCGGTGACGGATTATGCCCAAAGGCTGCAGAGGGGGATACTGGCAGGGTACAGCACAGCCATACTCCACGGGAAAATGACCGGCGCTGAAAAGGATTCGGTCATGGCAGACTTCAAGGCGGGGCAGATACAGCTTCTGGTATCAACTACCGTCGTAGAGGTGGGTGTGGATGTGCCCAATGCCACGGTCATGCTCATAGAGGATGCGGACAGGTTCGGCCTTTCACAGCTCCATCAGCTCAGGGGGCGTGTAGGGCGTGGGAGCGAACAGTCCTACTGCATCCTTGTTACAGAAAACCCCACCCCGGAGGTCAGGGACAGGCTGCGGATAATATCGGAGAATTCCGACGGCTTTGCCATTGCAGAGGCGGATCTGCGGCTGCGGGGCGCAGGTGACTTCTTCGGCAGCCGTCAGCACGGTCTGCCCCCTGTAAAAATAGCAGACCTGGCTGCTGACAGCACTCTCTTAAAGGAGACCTCGGATGCGGCGGATTCAGTGCTGAGGGATGACCCAAACCTTGACAGACAGCCCCTTCTTCGCAAAAAGACCAATGAGCTGACAGACAGGATAGGTTCGGAGGGAATGAATTAGACGACAGCCCAAAGTCCACGGTGGCATTCCGGCATACTGCAGGGTTATGATGCTGACCGCCTCAAATAGCAAGCCATATCCTTTGTTAAGGGTCATGGCTTGTTTTCACTATAGGGTCTCATAGATGTCATTTTCATCTTTGAAACACAAGCCATCCGGAATATGATACACTAAAGTAGTATATGTTACCATTGCTTTGTTTAGGGTATCACAGAGGGCTGACAGCTGTGTCAGGGTACTGCGCCTTGACAGGCTGGCTGTATGCTAAGTCCTTCTCACGTTCATAATTCATATGAGAAGTATATTCTATGGAATCATCGTGCAGGGGGAACTTCGTTGAAAAACAGGAGGCTATTAAGAATAAAATATTTAAGCACATAGCGGCTTATGTTCTTACAGCGGCTGTGTTTACCTCAGGTGTTCCTGCCGTTACAGGCACAGACAGTCTGTTCGGCGCATGGGGAACATCCGTAGGGGCGGCTGATTATAATAAAAAGTACATTGAGCGGTCATGGAACGGTACTAAGGTCGTTGACACAGAAAAGACCACAATGGCAGCTTATATATACTCAAACAGCTCAAAGGGCGGCTATTATGACATAGGTGACAGTCTGATACATTATTACTATGTTGAGGGTAATGTGACACTGAAACCTACACTGCGTGTCAGCGGCAACACTCACCTGATACTGGGTGACGGAGCAACTCTATATGCAGATGACGGCATATATATCAAGGATGGTGCCACTCTCCACATCCATGCACAGAGTGAGGGTGACAGCAAGGGAAAGATCATTGCAAAGCCGTCGAGCGGCCCGGGTATCGGCGGAATGAACAACACTGTTGCCGGCAGCCTTGTGATACACGGCGGCTACATTGATGCCCGGGCGGCAGCAATGCGGCGGGCATCGGCGGCGGCAACCACAACAGCGGCATCAGGAGCGTCACCATATACGGCGGCGAGGTACACGCACAGGGTGGCTCCAGCGGTGTCGGAATTCGCGAGGGTCAGCAGAACAACGTTGACGAGAGAATATACATATACGGCGGCGAAGTCCACGCAACCGGCGGCGAATACGGCGCAGGCATAGGCAGCGGCGAGGACAGGGGCTGCGGATATGTATATATCCACGGCGGCAAGGTATACGCACAGGGCGGTCACGACGGTGCAGGCATAGGCGGCGGTGAGATGGGCAACGGCCCCAAGGAGCTTGAAATATCCGGGGGCGAAGTCCATGCCACAGCAGGTAACAACGGCGCAGCCATTGGCGGCGGCGAGCACGGCGACGGCGGCAATATCACCATCAGCGGCGGCACTGTCACGGCAACCGGCAGTACTGTGGGCGCAGCCATAGGCGGTGGCAAAGACGGCTCTGCCGGTACCATCAGCATAAGCGGAGGTACGGTCAATGCCTATCATATCGACCAGGCAGAGGGCGCTGCTATCGGCTGCGGCAAGGGCGGTTCGGCCGGTACAATAAACATTTCCGGAGGAGTAATAAATGCCTGCTATCTGAATGGCACTCCTGACACTATAAACGAAACATACGGCGCTGCCATAGGCGGCAGCAAGGATTCCGATTTCAAGGGTACGATCACAATATCGGGGGGCAGCGTTTCGGCAAAATCCTGCAACGGAGCAGCTATCGGTGCAGGTTGTTACGGAAATCTGAAGGGCGATATCACTATCACCGGATCACCGATAGTCACAGTCTCCTCCAGTACCGGCGGTGCGGGCATCGGTGCAGGCCAGGAATCCGTGTTAGGCTCCGGCGGTGAGGTAGATGCAACTATCTCCATAGACCTTACCGAGGGCGGAAAGGTAGATGCATATAGCTCGGATGGTGCGGCAATAGGCCACGGTCAGAGCGGCAGCGACAACGGAACACTTGCACTTTCTGACAGAATGAGAGTTAACGATGCGGGCAAAAATGACCGTGTAAGCAGCTGTCGTACAGGGAGGGCTGTAATAACTCTCTGCACACACGAAAACAAGGCCGTAACATTTGACGAGACAAGTCATACCATCACCTGTACCAACTGCAAGGCTTATTCCGAAACCGATACGCATACATTCATCCAGCACGGCACCACAGACAGCAAATGCACTGTCTGCGACTACAAAAATAATCTGCCGTTCTGCTCTGTTACCGTAATGCAGCAGAAGGCTGTTAGCGACGTTATCAACGGAACATATGAAGGTGCCCCTGTTAAAGCCCGCCGAAATGGTAATTTCGTACTGCCAGCCTGCAACAATAAGATTGACGGATATACATTCGCAGGATATCAGGCTGTTCGCAAGAGTTCAGTCCAGGCAGAGGATAACGACAGCACCGGTGAAGATACCGACAACAATACACCCACATTTATCCCGCTGTCTGATACCATATACCAGCCCGGGGATGTTTATACTCTTTCTGAACAGAACGTTACAATAAACGATGACAGCTGGACACTCACCTTCCTGCCCTTGTATGCAGAGACTGTGACAGTTGAATATATTGAGGGCGCAGGCATAAGTTACAGCTCATATCCTGACAGTGCGGCAAAGGGATATCCGTACACCATTGTTACCCACTCCTCAAATCCTGCCGGCAAAGAATTCAGGGCATGGAGCATAAACGGCAAAGAATACGCTGAAGGTGCTGTGATAAAACCCGAAGGAGACATTACCGCTGCAGCTGTCTATGATAGTGTATACACAATCACTCCCGGAGAGTGTGAGCACGGGAGCATAACACCCAGTGCAGAAAAAGCACACCTGAATGAAAAGATAACCGTTGATGTAAAGGCAGATAACGGCTATAAGATCAAGAGCGTGAAGGGTGCTGCCCTGTCAATTGACAGCGAAGAGGATAACGACAAGACCTACACCTTCACCATGCCCGCTGCAAATGTAACAATTACAGCAGAATTTGAACTGATAGAGTATACTGTCACATACGAGGTGTACGACGGCACAAATGCTCCCGACAACCCCGCAAAATATACGGTAAAAGACGGAGTAATAACACTTGACGACCCAACTGAAAATACGGATTTTGACGGCTGGTACGACAACGAAAGCTTCAAGGGTGATCCTGTGACCACTATCAATAACGGCACATACGGCGACATCACACTTTATGCCAAGTGGTCAGGCAGCTGGTCGGAGCTTCAGGACAAGATAGACAATGCGGCTGAGGGTGCAACTATCACCCTTGAAAAGAGCTACTATGCAACTGACAGCGACAAGCCCCTCTCTGTGGGGAGCGGCAAGAGACTGACTATCGACCTGAACGGAAAGTCCATCAACGCCATGAAAAAGATAAGGGTATTTTCTGTAGACGGCGGTGATCTTACCATAACAGGAAACGGCAGCATCACAGGGGGCAGCGCAGGAAACTCCAACGGCGGCGCATTCATCGTTCAGGGCGGCGGAAGGCTCACGCTCAACGGAGGCACAGTCAGCAACTGCGATGCAGATAATGCAGGCGGCGCAATTGCAGTTACAAGCGGCTCCTTCATTATGAACGGCGGCACTATTGAAAATAATCAGAGTCTTACTTCCCATGGGGGCGGGGTATTTGTTCAGGGGGCTAACAGCTCATTTACCATGAACGGCGGCAGTATAGCCTCAAACACCGCAAACGGCAATGAAAACAAAGGCGGCGGCGTATATGTGAGCGACAGCGGTTCATTTACCATGACCGGCGGTGCGGTACAGAACAACAGCGCTTATCTTGGCAGCGACATCTATCTCAACGATGTCGGAATGACCATCTCCCGCAGCCCTGTAGCAGACTGCGTATACGTCACATCCCCTGTTATTACCGTAAGCGGAAACCTTACAGATAAAGCTTATATGGGGCTTACCTGCTCTAACAACAGCGTGGGCAACGCACTGACAAGCTACCTTAACGGCAATGGCACATTGGCTAACTTTTTCTCAGCCAAGAACAATTATACCGTTAAGCAAAACGCTGACGGAGAAGTGTGTCTTACTTCTGTGGGAGAACAGCTTGAAGGTTATTCCCTCAGCCTTGAGGGTGATATAGGCGTAAAATTCTATATGACCCTTGATGACAGCATTGTAAACAGCGACAGTGCATATATGCAATTTGAGCTGCCCAACGGCGATAAGCCGAAGGTGTATGTGAAGAAAGTCAAAGACAGCCCTGCTGTTATTGACGGCAAGACCTATTATGTGTTCAAGTGCAATGTGGCAGCAAAGGAAATGACCGCTCCCATCACGGCGCAGATAAAGGACGGGGATAATAAGGGGCAGAGATACACCTTCACGGTAAAGGACTATGCGGACTATCTGCTCAAAAATACCAATGTGGCGGAATATGAAAAGGCTGCGCCTCTGGTCATGGCGATGCTCAACTACGGCGCATACGCTCAGGAATATTTCAGTTACAACACAGGGAAGCTTGCAAATGAGGGGTTTTCCGAAGCTGACAAGGCGCTTGGTGTGGTGAGCATTCCCGATACATTCAAGTATAACGGCACTGCCACTCCCCTCGATGGTGTGACCTTTGAGGGAGCTACTCTTTCGTTGAAGTCGGAAACAACTCTTTCCCTCTACTTCACAGGCCTGACTGCGGATACCAAGTTCACCTGCGACGGCAAAACAGTGGAGACAGCAAAGAACGGCAGCTATGTGGTGGCACGTATCAGAGGCATCAAGGCTGAGGAGCTTGAAAACAGCTTTACCGTGACCTTCAAAAAGGGCAATGAGGACGGCTCTGTTACCTACAGCCCCATGACCTATTGCTACAATGTTTTAAAGAACGAGACCACGGATGAAAAGCTTAAAAATGTATGCCGTGCCCTGTATCTGTATGGCAAAGAAGCTGTTTTATACAAAAAATCGTTAAACGAAGATAATACAGCCTGAGATAAGGTGTTCAGGCTGGCATGAAACGGAGAAGTCAGCGGACAGTCACATGGCTGTCCGCTGTACTGGAATCTATTGGATACTCTGGAATAGTGCCTGTATAAATCCAGATTTAGCTGATAACGACTAATGGTGAAGTCAAATGGCTGTGACTGTATATGTTGATGCCGATGCGTGCCCGGTGACACGGATAGTAGAGCGGGTGGCGAAAGAATACAAAATACCTGTTGTACTGCTGTGTGACACCAATCATGTGATGAACTCCGGCTACAGCACGGTGAAGACCATAGGTGCAGGTGCGGATGCGGTGGATATTGCACTTATAAATCTGTGCAATAAAGGTGATATAGTTGTAACGCAGGATTACGGTGTGGCTGCGATGGCGCTTGGAAAAGGTGCAAAGGCGATACATCACAGCGGCAAGGTGTTCAGCGATGATAATATCGACGGGCTTCTGATGGACAGGCATTTAGCCAAAGTCGCACGGAGGAAAAGCAAAAATCATCTGAAAGGCCCGAAAAAACGTACAGATGAGGATGACAGACGGTTTGAAGAATGTGTTCAGACAGCTGATAGAAGAATGTAGATGATAACCCGACTTACTTAATGTAGGTCGGGCTTTTTTATGCAGGTAATGCACCGTATAGCGGCTGTTGTCCTTATAGTGCGTATGTAGTGATAAAGTCAAGATAACGCTCATACAGCGTCAAGTACAAAAATCACTTTCAATTTTTGTTCGATTTGACAGTATTCCCTGCAAAGATTTTGCAAAGAGGGATGTGCTGCAATGTGATCACAGAGAAGGAATACCCTTTCAGAAAACCCAAAAAGAACATATCAAACAAATCCCATAAAGGAGCACAACAAAACGAAAAACACAAAGAAAACCATAACAAGCATAGCAACACTATTTCTTACAGCAGCGATGATGGCATCCCCCTTGAAGCACGCATCATGGCAATTGCCGACGTATATGATGCCCTTGTGAGCAAGCGTGTCTACAAGGATTCATACGATTTCAAAAAGGCTGACAGCATAATCATGGAGGGCATGGGCACAAAGTTTGACCCTTCCCTTGAAACTGCCTACGTAAATGCACGACCCCTTCTGGAGGAATACTACTCACATATAGAATGATAAACATAAAGGAGGCGGGTGTTACACCCGCCGCCTGTTTCTTTTAGAGATAGTATACTTAACTCAATTGGTCGTACATTTTTTGCAGACTGGCGGTTATGAGCCGCTTGAACTGAGGTGCCACACGGTCAGCACACTCCTGCACCTCCGCATGGGAAAGGGGAGCGCTTGTTACTCCGCAGGCAAGGTTCGATATACAGGATATGCCCACGGTCTCAAGTCCCATATGACGTGCAGCGATGGCCTCCGTTGCTGTGGACATACCCACTGCATCTGCACCTAAGGTGCGCACCATACGCACCTCCGAGGGGCTTTCGTAGTTGGGACCTCCAAGCTGTATGTACACACCTTCACGAAGAGGTATGCCGTTTTCAGACGCTGTGTCTCTTACTATGCTCCTCAGGCGTTTGCTGTATATCTCGCTCATATCCGGAAATCGTACACCCAGTTCATCTATATTGGGACCTATAAGAGGGGAGGGTACATTGCAGATCTGATCTGCTATCAGCATAAGATCCCCTGCATGGTAGTTCCAGTTCACGCCTCCTGCGGCATTGGTGAGGAAAAGCATTTTTATGCCCATCAGCCCCATCAGGCGCACGGGCATTACAGTTTCAGGGGTGGTATAGCCCTCGTAGTAGTGTACCCGTCCCTGCATCATGACCACGGGAACACCCCCGCACCGTCCGAAAACAAAGTGGCCGTTGTGCCCCTGCACAGTGGATACAGGCATACCGGGAAGCTCAGAGTAGGGGATAACAGTATCTATTTCAATCTCATCCGCAAGCCCCCCAAGGCCGGAGCCTAAAACAACGCCTGCAAAGGGTACGGCATCAGTCCTTTCCCTTACTGCTGCAAGGGCTTTCTGCAGTCTTTCATAATACTCGTTCATGGCAAACCTCCATATGAAAAAAGCGGCTTATGCTTGTAAAAGCATAAGCCGCAACGTATCAGATATGTTTTATCAATACATTCCGCCCATGCCGCCTGCGGGTGCTGCGGGAGGAGTCTCTTCCTTTATGTCCGCAACAAGGCTCTCGGTGGTGAGCACCATAGCCGCTACGGAAGCAGCATTCTGCAGTGCAGAACGTGTTACCTTGGTAGGATCTACGATGCCTGCGGGGATCATGTCCACATAGGTCTCTGTGTAGGCATCAAAGCCGTAGCCTACCTTTCTGGAACGAATGATCTTGTCAACGATGACAGAGCCCTCAAGGCCTGCATTTGCAGCGATCTGGCGGATAGGCTCCTCAAGTGCCTTGTATACGATCTGAGCACCTGTCTTCTCATCGCCTGTAAGGCTGTCAGCCAGCTTCTTTACAGCAGGCATTGCATTTACAAGAGCTGTGCCGCCGCCTGCTACGATGCCTTCCTCAACAGCGGCCTTTGTAGCAGCAAGAGCATCCTCGATCCTGAGCTTCTTTTCCTTCATCTCGACCTCAGTTGCAGCACCTACCTTGATGACAGCTACGCCGCCG
>DGXE01000018.1 GCA_002395525.1 Ruminococcus sp. UBA4240 | reverse complement strand
GTATTTATCGATAGCTGCGAGGTTGTCGAATAAATGCGTTTTTATATGGTTGGGGCAGCGCAGAAGATGAATATGATTGATAATACGCTGCTTTGTCGGGATTCTGTTCCGTAAATGCTGATTGTATCAGCTTGTTTACGCCCGTATCACGCACATAAGTCAGCATAAAGGGCAAACAGGTAATAATGTACGGATTTCTGCAAAATGAGCTTAAAAACAAGGCGGGCAAAGTGCTGAGAGTTCCATACAAAAATGAAGTTCCGAGCATTTTTAATATCATAGCTCCGTACCCATCTGGCAGCAGCCACTCCATTTGTTCCGCCGGAACATCATAGCTTGTAAGGCCTGGAAACAGCAATGCAGTAAACAAACCAAAGAGCAGCACTCCCAGCATAACTGAAAGTCCTCCGCTAATGATCGCTGAAAGGAATTTAGACAGATAATACCTCCATTTGCCTGAACGTGTGATCGTAAAGCGCATAAGTCCCGAATTCCGTTCCGTGCAAAAGATGACCATAAACGGAAATGCAACAATTATAGGTATAAACACTGTGATATATCCCGACAATAAGACAGGTTTAAGTGTAAACCTGCCTTATGCTAAACAACTCCGAAATCACCTGTACAAGTACAGATATCATGCTTTAATCATAATCGTCATATCCCGATGCGCTTATGTATTTGCTTACGGTGTAGTTTTTGAGTTCATAGTAATTATGAATCATTGCACCACTCAAATACACATTTGCGCTTATCGTATAACAAGTGTTTGAGGCTGTTAAGTGAAAGTAATTATCCCTCACTGTATCTTCTCAATAACGCCCTTGTCCATCTCATGCACCGTTTCGCACAGCACAGTAATATCCTCCGCTGAGTGTGAGCATATGAGAATGGTTTTGCCCTGCTTCTTATAGCCAAGTAGATACTCCCGCATCTCCGCAACACCCTCTTTGTCAAGCCCGTTGAATGGCTCATCGAGGATAAGTATCTTCGGGTTTTCCATTATCGCCTGTGCAAGACCGAGGCGCTGACGCATACCGAGAGAATACTTCCTGACGTGCCGCCTCAGATCGGGGTCAAGACCGACTTGCTTCATAGAGTTGCGGACTTCCTCCTTGCCGATCTTGTTGTTCAGCCCTGCAAGCAGTTTAAGATTTTTGTACCCCGAATAGTATGGAATAAATCCAGGTGTTTCGATGATGATGCCCATATCCTTCGGAAAATCAACGTCCTTGCCGACACGCTTGCTGTCAACTGTTATCTCGCCCGCTGTTGGCTTGATAAATCCGCAGATACACTTCATCAGCATTGTCTTTCCGCTGCCGTTTCTGCCGATAAGTCCGTGAATCTTGCCCTCCTCAAAGGCGACATTTATGCCCTTTAATATCTGTGTCTTGCCGAGGGTGAGGTCTACATTTTTTACTTCGATGATGTTCATATCGCACCTCCAAATTATTAACTACACCGCTATTTCGGCAACATTGTCGTAGTTAAATTTTCTTATGGCTATCACGCACAGCACTATCAGCGCAAGGTTGAATATCACAAGATACATCACCGAAAAAGTCATTGACACCACGGGCTGGCGGAAATACTTGGTGTAGTGCAGCCAGATAATACTGTTTGCCATGGGCATTGACCACATCAGTGCCGTCTTGATCGTGCAGAAGGCTGTTCCCAGCGAAATAATTGCTCCGCAGAGCACAAAGCCTGCGGTCTTTTTCTTTATCAGCGAGAAGAAAAGGAGCAGCAGACCGATTATCATAATGTACGCAAACACCAGCAGATAGCTCTTCACCGCCGCATCAAAAACAGAAAGCTGATTGTAAAGATTTTCGGGCAGCAACGACACTCCGAAGTTTCCGCTCTTTTCGGGGAAACGTACCGCAAACTGTGTGGCTACGTTGCTCCAGCCGTTGTACCAGAAGCCCTGCCCGATCATCGGTATCACCGCTCCCGCAAATATGAAAGCGAGGTAAGACAGCGCCATCAACACCAGCTTGATGATCTGTCCGAGGAGCCAGTTGACCCGCCCGACACGGATAATATAGAACACCGTGTTCGTATCTATCTTCGGGAAGTCGGCTATCAGTGTCAGAAACACCAACGGTATAATGAGCAGTATCATTCCCGAATTTGCGATAGCGATGAAGGGCTCGAGGATGTTCAGCGGCTCGCCCATTTCCTCGGCGTTTTTGAGCAGGGGTTCAATTGCAAAGGTGTAGATAAAAATGACAAGCACTCCAAGTATTATCATTCTCGCATCGCAGACCCATTTGATGTACTCCGTCCTGGCACAGGAGAAGGCTTGTTTCAGATTTATGTTTTTCATTTCAGCCGCCCCCCTAATTGCCTTTATCGGTGCGGAGATTCATTATCAGAATGAATCCCGCCAGCAGCACCGCAAGATAGATGCCGTTGAAGATCAGCGAGTATTTCACCGTCGGGGTCATATCGTCAAAGAACACGCTGATGATATACCGCGGCGATATGGGATTGAAGGCCGAGAGCTTGTCCATAAGCTTCTGATCGAAGCCATCTCTCATAATGTTCTCAAACATTTTGGCCTGTATCTTGCTGATCGCCGTCTGCCAGACGTAGATCAGCAGAAAGGGCAGGCAGGTGATGATGTAGGGATTTTTGCAGAATGACGACAGGAAAAACGCAGGGAGCGTCGAAAATGCGCCGTAGATAAAAGCCGACATCAGCACTCTTACCACCGCCTGAAACTCGCCGTTAGGGAGCATCCATTTCAGCATCTCGGGGTCGATGTTATATCTGGAGATCGGCGGGAATGAGAACCGCAGGATGATGCCGAAAATCGCCATTCCCAGCATAACGGCAAGCCCTCCGCCCAAAAACGAAGCCGTGAATTTCGATAGATAGTAGCGCATTTTCCCCGTTCGGGAGATGGTGAACCTCATCAGCCCGTTGTTGCGCTCGGCGCAGAACGAGACCATAAAAGGGAACGCTACAATGATCGGGATGAACATCGTTATATACCCGTCGAGACCGTTGCCAAACAGCCGGAATGAGGAAAAATCCTCCCTCGATTCGATGAACTTGCGGTCAAAGGAGAAAAACGCTTCAAGTATCGAGTAGCTCTTGTCGTTGCTCTCGTCGCGGTAGGCTGAGCCGGTGAACGCAAGTATGCAGGTCATCAGCGTGGCTCCGATGAAACCGGCGTTGATAATCGTTTTGTTTAAGTCCTGGCGTAGGGTGTGAAGGAATTTCATTATTATCACTCTTTTCTGTGGAACAATACTTACTCTTCTGTAGGGCTCTTCTCCATTATAAATTCTCTTGAATCACAGTAATAGGTGTCTCCGCTGACTGCGTCAATGTAAACTGTCACGCGGATAGGCGACCTGAAAGCAAAACGGGCAGGAGAAAACCTCCTGCCCGAGATCGTACTCTACCCTTATATACGACAGCTCTCCAAAAAGCACTCACTTAATTTGTAAGTTTGCGTAAAAGGCCGAAGTAACGATCTACAAGCTTTATCGCTGGGAGACCTTGTCGAAGTATTCCGACAGCTTGCCGGTCCGGACATCAACTGTGATGATATCGCAGGCCTCTTGCTGGAGGTAGTTTCCCGCCTCGTCACGCTGCTGTCTGTCAAGCCTGAATTCCCATACGGGGTAGGCTGTGTATTTTCTTCCGGGAAGAAGGGTGGGGTTACCCAGCAGGAGCTGCTGTTCCCGGTTCATGTCCTGATATTCCGCAGTATCTCTAAGCTTGATGACAGCGTCAACATCCTCGGAAGCGTAGTCGCACATATAGCAGATCCTGATATCGGAAATGCGAAGCTCGATCTTGGGAGAGAGCTCATTGTTCATGATGTCCAGAGCCTGTGGCAAGGAAACAAGGCCCTCCGTCAGTTCCTTTTCGGATGTGACCCTGTCGATCCCGAAGGGGCAGTCTATGTCGAAAATATGCTGCGACTCGTCCATCTCAGCAACATATATTGGAGCAAACTGCCGTCTGCCCTCGGAGGTATAATCTGTTATGATGTGATTGCAGAATGGCACGCCCTTGTAGCACTTTTCCATATCAATGTAAAACCATGTCTTCTCATTATCTGAGGTATAGGGGTATATCATCCCGGCACGGTAGGTGTACTGATCTCCGAAATAGCCAAACACAGTATTGAGCCTGCTTTCTGCATACTCTGCTATGGCTTTCAGGGAGCATTTCTCGTTGTTCAGCAGAGTAAATTCCCTGTCAGGCAGTGGTGTGCTGCCGGCCCTGATGATCTCCCTGAGAGCACCGTCATAGGAATAGCTTTTCTCGTCCAGGAAATACATGAATCCTCCGGTACTTACGTCAAGGCGCCGTGCACCCCCGTCAGTGTAGATGATACTATCGCCGGTGTTTGACCAGTCGTCAAAGAAAAAGCCGTGCTCGTTGTGATGCTGGGAGCCCGGAGGCAGCTCCGAAAGCTCCTTTACCCCGCTGTCTGTATAGAAATCCCGCTTAAAAAGTTCGGAATAGATCTCGGGAAATTTCAGATGTGCGTCGGTGACAGTCTCTGTTTCCAGCTCGTAAAGATGCTCCGGCAACTCAATATGAACATCCCCATCCAGCAGGAATTTTCCTTCATAGCCGTGCGCCTTGATGTATGCCGGGATATCTTCGGCACCCTCCAGCAGCTTATCAACGGTCACACTGTCCCTGACTTCCACCTCATTCTCCTGACCCTGCTTCTTTTCTTTGACGTTGTCGGGAACTTCAGCACATGAGGTCAGCATCAACGATATACCAGTTAATAATACAATTAAAACTTTAATTCTTTTCATGTGATTAATCA
>DGXE01000013.1 GCA_002395525.1 Ruminococcus sp. UBA4240 | reverse complement strand
CACATAATCGGCTTTGGCTGCAAGAAAGAACCGATTTCTTAGAAATGGCAACACTTTACTGCTATGGTGTGCAAACGGCTGCCAAAAAGCCGAACAGGCATCAAGCCAAAGTACTCTGGCAAATCACGGATATGCTCCGCGACAACCTGCACTTCTTGGCACAGTGTTACCAATCCGACGGCGGCGAGATGAAAGAGAGAAGCATTAGGAATCTCCTTACTTGCATCTCCTATGACATGGCGCGAAATGATAAGAAGAATGCCAAACGCAATTTGGAAACATGTATCCGTCAAGCCCGTGAAGATAGTATATCTATTCCCCTCCGAATCGCTTTATTTGACAAGCGAGCCGAGTTCTCGCTCTTTTGCAACGATTACGACTCCGCCTTTTACTACGCTGAAATGGCTTATGATATAGCCAATGCGTATATCAATGATAAAAAGGAATTTGATGTGGATAACATATATTTGTTGGAGCAGTTGCAGAATGTAACGTTGATTGCAGCACTTCGTAAGCAATATCGTACGGCTGCTCTTACTATTACAGCTATTACAGCCGCCGAATTGAAGCATAGGGATATCTGGTCCTTGTATGAAGAATCGGCAGAAACTACCGTGAGCTCGTTTGAATGGACAAGACGATGGTATAAATCATGGATTTTGGCGAATGAAGCAAAGTGGAATAAGGATGGTCAATACGACGAAAAAGTTACGGAAGACCTCGCTATCCCGCACCCATTTTGTCAGTATGGTTGGATGCCGTTGGATTTTTTTGATCTCAACAAGAAATATCAGCAGTTCCCTGTTTTCTTTGATTACGAGAAAAAGTGGTTACAACGACTTAACAAGGATTTGAGAAAGCGTAAGGATGTCACCTACTCAAAGGAAGATATTGAGAACGAGAAAATGTGGCGCGCAAGGCTTTTCCCCGACCTGTAAGAGTTTCGCATATACTTTATGTGGTATATCGCATAATGTGTGTTATCGCATAAAAGTAAAAAGTAGCAAAACCAAGTAAACGAAAAGAGTTGCAAGTTTTGCAACTCTTTTCGTTTTGTGGGCGTTCACGGATTCGAACCGCGGACCCTCTGCTTGTAGGGCAGATGCTCTCCCAGCTGAGCTAAACTTCCATACCGCTTTTTGCAAGCGACTTGATTATTATACTACAACTGTTTCTGTTTGTCAAGGGATTTTTTCAAAAAAATCTCCCCATTTCTATTGTGATTATGCACAATTTTTTCTATGCTTTTGCTCTATTATCATGGCAAGCCATAAATTGTGCACTTTTCTCCTTGCACGCCGCCCCTCAATGTGATATTATATAGTGTGTCTGTGCAGACACTGAACCATCCCTTTGAAGGAAGTATGATAATGAACAGCATGACCGATACTCTGAGATCGATGATAGATGAGGCGGATGCCCTGCTGATAGGCGCAGGGGGCGGTGTCACCTCTGCCGCCATGGACGAAAAAGCCCTTATCTCCGGCGTTCTCTCCCCGTGGGCTTCCAAATACGGCTTTTCCGACCCGTACAGGGGGATGTTCGCCCCCTTTGAGGACGCAGCCGAGTTCTGGGGCTACATCTCCACCCTTGCCAATGCCGTATGCTTTGAGGGCAGGGATGAATACGGCGTATACAGCGCGCTCAGATTCCTCACCGAGGGGAAGGACACCTTTGTCATCACCGCAAACACCGACGGTATGCTTGTAAGGAACGGCTTTGACCCAAAATGCGTGTTTGAGAGCTACGGCAATATGTCGTATCTCCAGTGCGCCGGCAGCCACAGCAATGAGATCACATTCGGAGAGGATGTGTTAAAGTGCCTTGCGGCATCGGTAAGGGACGGCAGGGCGGATGCATCCCTTGTGCCCCTGTGCCCCGAGTGCAAGGGGGCTATGGTGCCCTGGGTGCGCAGCTCCGGCTTTTTTGCCGAGTGCGGGAAGTTTTGCACGGAATATGAGCGATACGATGCCTTCCTGCGCTCCCACAGCCTGAAAAGGATGCTGCTGCTGGAACTTGGTGCGGGCATGGAGACCGCAGGTGTGATAAAGATGAATTTCCGCCGCCTGTGTGACGAGCTCCCCAACGCCTTCTACTGCTCCGTGAATATCATGGGTGAGGAGACAGGTCAGGATCTGCAGGGGAAAAGCCTTATCATCAGGGGAGATCTGCGGGAGCTTGGGGAATAGACTGCCGGATGCCAAAAGGAGGAGAACAATGGAAGGCAAACGTACAGGCTTTGTGGATATGGCAAGAGGGGCAGCCATATTATGTGTGGTGCTCTATCATCTTATTGCGCCCTGCGGTGCAAAGGCCGTGCTTACTCATCTTGCTGACACGGTTGTCATCGTGTTTTTCTTCTATTCCGGATATTTCCACAAGCCCGGGAAGAGAAGCCTGTCTCAGGAGCTCATCCTGCGTGTCAAAAAGCTCATGGTGCCGTTTTTAAAATATTCTCTTCTGTTCTGGCTCGCAGGGTCTGTTGTCCTGGTAGTCAGCAAAGAGGAGACCATACAGGAAGCATTTTTATGCCTCAGGAACTATTTTGCCGGCTGTATCTGGAATCGCACCATTCAGGACTTTTTCGGATGGGAGTATTACTCCCTGGGCAAACGGTATATGTTCCTGGCGGATCTCTGGTTTTTTGTCGCACTCATGCTGGCAAGTGTACTGTTTCTGCTTATAGCTGATCATGTGCTGAAGTCACGGGCAAAGACACTGGCGGCTGTCTGCGGACTTGTGGCTGTTACAGGGGTACTGAGAGGGTTCAAGATATTTCTCCCCTATAACAGCCAGCTCACGCCCTTCCGGGCTGCTGTAATGCTGCTCGGTGCCTAACAGGCTCTTTGTTATACCGTCACTGTCGGGCACGAAGGAGCTGGTCCTTGGTATCATGAGCCTTGTATCAGGCTTTGCCCTGTCAATGCTTAAAGCACCCAACGTCAACAACTACCGGGGAACATTCCCGGAAAACGAGATCCTGTCAATGATACTTTGCCTTGCGGCGTCGATCCTTCTGATATGGGGCGCAGGCATTGTATCAAAGCACATCGAAGCAGCCGGCGTGAGGGTAAAGGAGCTGTGCCGGACAGGCTCTCACTCCCTGCTGATATACGTCTATCATGTGTTTATAGCATGGGTGATATGCCGTTTGACCGGATTTTCAACATTCTATGAGGAAGATCCGGGAACAGGAGTCATACTGAAAAGCTGTCTGCTTACAGCAGCGGTCCTGGCAGTATGCATCCTGCTCTGTATCGCCGAAGACAGGAAAAAAAACAACGGGCATAGCCAAAAGGGCATGACCCGACACCCGGGAAGGAGATCCCATATGCAAAAAAACACCCATCAGGGAACTGAGGCCGAATACCGCCGCAGGAAAAAGACCTTTGATGTGATATTCATTATAATATTTACCTGTGTGCTGTTCTTCACGGCATTCTGCCTGCTGTTCCTGGAAAGGCCCACGGAGTCCGAGATAGAAAGGCGCAAGCTGGCGGACAGGCCGGAGCTGACAGTGCAGAGCTATTTCAGCGGTGCCTTTGCCCCTGCATTCACCAAGTATTTCTCCGACACGGTGCCCTTTAGGGAGCAGATAGTGGAGTTCGTTTCGGTGATGAACAAGGCAAAGGGCATATCCACCCCCACATTCTACGGGAATGTGCAGATGGTAGGCGAGAATACCCAGACCACCGCCGCCGTAACAGAGCCTGCGGTCACCACTGCTGCCGTGACGGAGACCCTGCCCCCGGAGGATGAGGAAATAACGGAGAACACCTCCGCTCCCGCAGAGACCACTGCGCCTCCGGAGACCACCGCTCCCCCTGAGACCACCACGGAGGAGCCTGTTTCCAACATAGCCGAGTTCTCCAACAACGGCATCGTAGTGGACGGGGTGAAGATGTACGGGGAAAATGCGGGTGTCATGCTCTTTGGCGGCAATGACTACGCAGGCACACGCTATGCACAGGTCATCTCCGCATACCGTGAAGCCCTCGGGGATGACATCAACATATACAATATGGTGGTGCCCACCTCCGTTGAGTTCTATCTCCCTTCCCGCTTTGCACCCTACAGCGCATCAGAAAAGGATGCCATCGAGCACATATACGAAAGCTACACCGCTGATATAACCCCCATTGATGCCTATTCCGAGATAGAAAAGCACACAGATGAGTACATCTATCTCCGCACGGATCACCACTGGACACAGCGGGGCGCATACTATGCATACAAGGCATTCTGCGATGCCCTGGGGCTGGAATGCAAGGACATAGACAAGGATTACGAGGTATGCACCAAGGAGAACTTTGTAGGCTCCCTGTACAGCTATACCAACGACCTCACCCTGAAAAACGCCCCCGAGACCTTCATCTACTACAAGCCCACCGGGGAATACTCCACGGAGTACTTCGACCCGGAGACCCTCTCCTCAAACGGCAGGGGCTCCCTGTTCTATGAGCTGGCATCCGGCGGGAACAGCTACGGCGTATTCATGGGGGGCGACAAGGTACACACAAAGATCACCACAAACCTTGAAACAGGGCGGAAGATCGCCGTATTCAAGGAAAGCTACGGCAATGCCTTCATCCCCTTCCTTACGGATAACTTTGACGAGATATATGTAATAGACATACGCTACTTCGGGCGGAATGCGGTGGAATACATCAAGGAGCAGGGCATAACCGACGTTCTCTTCCTTGACAACATATTTGCGGCTGATACGGATTCCCTTATAAACGGCATAGAGGGGCTTCTGTACAACAACCACGGCACCTACGGCAACTGGGAGGACACTCCCGCTGAGACTGCCGTACCCGAAGGCGAGGGCACCTGAGGAGGAAAAACTGATGTATTCGGATTCACATATCCACACCCGCTTTTCCGGGGACAGCGAGGAGCTCCCCGAAAACCAGGCGGAAAAGGCGCTGATGCTGGGGCTTGAGGGCATATGCTTCACGGATCACCTTGATCACGATGTGGTGAGCGATGTGGACTTTGAGCTTGATGTCCCCGCCTACTGGAAATACATGACAGCCCTGAAGGAGCGGTACAGGGGGCGGCTGGACATCCGCATAGGAGTGGAGCTGGGGCTCCAGACCCATCTGGCGGAGTACTTTACAGGCCTGCTTGCAGAATATCCCTTTGACTATGTGATAGGCTCCGTGCATTTCGTGGGAGGGCTTGACCCCTACTATCCCGAATACTTCCGCAGATACGGAAAAGGCGCCTACCTTACATACTTTGAAGCCACATATGACTGCGTGTCCTCCCTTGACTGCTACGATTCCCTGGGGCACCTTGACTATATAGCCCGCTACGGGGGTCCCTACGGACTGGAGTATTCCTACGAAAAATATGCGGATGCCATTGACCCCATACTCCGCAGGCTCATAGAGGGCGGCCATGCCCTTGAATGCAACTCCGGGGGCTTCTCACGGGGAATGGGAGGGCCAAATCCCGTGTCCGATGTGCTGCGCCGCTACAGAGAGCTGGGGGGAGAGCTTGTCACCATAGGCTCCGATGCCCACAGGAGCAGTGATCTGGGGGCACGGTTCCCTGAGTGCGGAGAGATACTGTGCAAGGCGGGCTTTGACCGCTATGTCATCTACCGTGACAGAAAGCCGGAGTACAGATCCCTGTGAGCCTGCACGGAAAAGGGAGCGGCAAAGGGCATCTTTTTGCATTTGTTTAAATAATGTATTGACATTGTGAATTAAATATGATATAATTTTAGCTGTATTGCAGGATAGCCTGTGCCGCTGATGGTGCGGGAGAGCCTACAAGGAGAGGATCTGTATCACAGATCCCCGAAGGAGGAGTTAAAATGAAAAGAATATCAATTGCTGCTGCAGTAGCTGCTGCGGCCATGCTGCTCTCGGGCTGTATGCACATAGGCTACGATGTTGAGGTAAGGGACAACGGCACGGCTTCGGTGGAATACACCTTCGGCTATTCCAAGGAATACTTTTCCGAGGAGGATCTGGAGGAGGAAGCCGAGGATCATGAGCTTATCACCTACACATTGGGGGATAAGGAATACTTAGGCTACACCGAAAAGGAGGACTTTGACTCCTATCAGAAGCTGGCGGATGCCATGATCCTCACGGAGAGCGAGGCTGCCGAGGCTGAGGAGGAGGCCGAGGAGGCTGAGGCTGAGAACGAAATGGAAAGCCCCGAGGAAGAGGGCGAGAGCGGGATGTTCAAAAGCTGGAGCATAGTGCAGAAGAAATCCTTCTTCACCACCTCCTACACCTTTGATGCAGTGACCACACAGGCAGTCGATCCCACACAGGCAGAGGAATATGAGGTCTCCCCCTCTGACATGATGGCAGTCACCTTCAAGCTGAAAATGCCCGGCACCATGAAGAATGTCACAGGCGGCACCGTCGGCACAGACGGCAAGGCTGAATTCACATTCGATGTCTCTGCCGAAAACACCTTCCATGCGGAATCAAGCGTTCTCAACACCACAAACCTTATCATCTGCGCAGTTGTGGTACTGGCTGTTGTCATCGTGCTCGTTGTTCTGCTGACCAGAAAGAAGGGCACCACCCCCGACGGCGGCAGCGGCGGCTACAGCGGACCCATTGATTACGGCACACAGGCGGCAAATAATGCACAGAACTTCGCTTCACAGACAGCAAGCGATGCTCAGAACTTCGCTTCACAGGCAGCAAGCGATGCTCAGAACTTCGCATCACAGGCTGCAAGCGAGATGCAGAGCTTCGGCACACAGGCAGCAGGCGAGGTACAGGATGCCGCTGCACAGATCACAGACGAGGCAAAGAACATAGCCGACGACGTAAACAACACCCTGTAAGCATTGACAGCGCCCGGTCATCGACCGGGCGCTCTTTTTATGGGATCTCCCCTTCGGATCACCGGCGGCAAAAAAAGATTTAAAAAAACTATTGATTTTTAAAAAGGAATGTGGTATAATATATTCCGTTGATTACGCATTTCCGATATATAGGTGTGCGGGCCCTGTGCAACTAAACACCGTGAACCATGTCAGGCGGGGAACCGAGCAGCATTAAGCGGTACGTTTCGTGTGCCGCAGTAAGCCTGCACACCTATGTACCGGAATTTTTTTGTATACAGGTGGTAATATGTTTGAACTGCGAGGTATACTGACCGAGCAAGCGGAGAAGAACGAGGGCAGCAAGCGGCACTATTTCCGCATTTTTACGGCGGCGACAGTCCTGACCATGCTTGTGGGGGCTTTGTTCTTTCGGCTTTCGGGCAGGGCGGATGACACGTCCTTCTACGGTGCCCTTGTGATGATATGCTCATGGACGCTGGCGCTCACCGCTGCCTCCTTTCTTGTGCCCAAGGGCAGGGGCGGTATGCTCACACCCTTTGACAAAAAGATAACAAAGGGGTGCTTCGGCACCCTCGGCAAGAAAATGTGCTTTCTCAATGCCTACTATGATATATTCCGCTCGGAGGACTACAGCTCGGCTCTTGAAGAGCTGTCGGACCTGAAGGAGCGGGGACTTTCCCCTGCTGAGGCAGGTGTGGCAGAGCTGTACACCGCTATCTGCTACCGCCGCATGGGCTATTCCACAAATGCTGCCATAAGCGCCCGGAATGCTGCACAGGCACAGACGGGGATGCCCGATACCGCACTGCTTGCGGCACGGTGCTATGCCGACGGCGGCCTTTACAGCGAGGCTGAGGATTATTACACCCAGCTCATGGACACTGCCGAAAAGGACAAGATATTCCCCTATGTCTTTGCGGAGGCAGGGGATGTGTACCTGCGTGACGGCAAGGGTGCCGCCGCAGCGGAGTGTTATTCCCGCTCCATCAGCAACGGTGTCTCCCTCGGTGCCTCCACAGGGGGCATGGTGCTTGCAAAGATACTGGAAAAGGATATCCCCGGTGCAAGAGACTGGTACACAGCTGCAATGCTGACAGGTGTTGATGACCAGGACGGCTTTACCAAGCGCCTGGAGCAGATATGCTCCGCTGCGGGGATAAGCACGGGCGACATCACCGGACAGAGCTGAGGAGTGCCCGCTGCCATGAAGCTTCTTACCCGAAAGCACGTTGACAGCCTTGCCCTTGCTGCGGCTTCCTTTCTTGCCGCAGGGTTTACAGGCTGGGTGTATGAGGTCGCCATAACCTGGGCGGCTCTCGGAGAGTATGTGCCGAGAGGCTTTCTCCCGGTGCCGGTGCTTCCCATCTACGGGGTGTTTGCACTGGTGCTCCCCCTGTTTTTCAAGGATGACACCCCCTGGTACAAGGTCTTTATATGGAGCACCATAGTCTCCACGGTGTTTGAGCTTGTCTGCTCCTATATCATAGATGCGGTGCTGGGTTACAGGCTGTGGGACTATTCCCTGTGGCCCCTTAATTTTGAGGAGCGCATATCCCTGTTTTCAAGCCTTATTTTCGGAGCCCTTGCGGTGCTTTTCAGGAAGGGGATATATCCGCTGCTGAAAAGGCTGCAGGACAGAAACACAAATGTATTCGGTATCACAGCGGCGGCTGTTCTTGTTATCATCGCCGCCATTGCCCTTATCAGGCGGTAATTCACAAAGGAAGATATTATGAAAAAGACAATATTCCCGGCTCTTGTTGCCATGTGCCTGTGCCTTGCGGCCTGCGGCAAGGCTGATGAAGTGCCCGCCTCCTCTGCCGTGAGCGAGACGGATGTCACCACAGCCGCTCCTGCCGATGCCGTGGCTGATGAAACCACAGCGGAGGACACAAACCCCGACACGGATGATGACTTCTTCGGGGACAGTATGTTCAGCTCTCCCGTCAAGATCACCTATGACGGCACCTATGAATATGATGGCAAAGCGCTCAAAACCATAGGGGATGTGCTTGACATCGAGTCCGCCGTGGTATCAAGGGGCAGTGCCGGCAGTCTTTACGTCTGTGCGGTAGCCACAGACAGCGCAACCTTCCGTGCAATAGCCAATATGCCGGAGGATGTGGAAAAGCAGTATTACGAAGCGGATATATTCGATGACAGCTATGAAGATACCATAACTGCCCTGGTAAGGGATCTGGAAATAGCACAGCTTCAGGATCTGTCCGACCGGAGACTTGGCAGTGAGCAGCTTGAAGCCCTTGCGGGGAAAAGCGGCAGGGAGCTTCTTGATGACGGCTTCGAGTGCAGCGGCTACAGCATTACCGAGGAGGAGACCGTATTCTGGGTGACAAAGGAGCCTTTTGAATATACCGTACACTGCAATGAGCTCCTTTCACAGGATGAAGAGATCGAGGATTATGATACGGCTTTTGCAGGCCTTACTGTAAAAAGCATGGAATGTACAGGCTTTTCCACAATGCTCACGGATGCGGATATCGAAAGCTGACGGCATGGATTTCCTGCAAGGGTGGATCATATGTATCAGGCATTATACAGAAAATACAGACCCGTTACATTTACGGATGTCATTTCCCAGGAGCCTATAACACAGACACTGAGGAACCAGATAAAATCGGGTAAGACTGCCCACGCCTACCTGTTCACAGGGTCAAGGGGCACGGGCAAGACCACCTGCGCCCGCATATTTGCAAAGGCGCTCAACTGCGAGAACCCCCAGGACGGCAACCCCTGCAACGAATGCTCTGTGTGCCGGGATGCGGATAACTTCGCCCTTTCCGACATCATCGAGATAGATGCTGCCTCCAACGGCAGCGTGGATGATGCCAGGGAGCTGCGTGAGGCGGCTCTGTACACCCCGGAGCGGTGCAGGTACAAGGTATACATCATAGACGAGGTGCATATGCTGTCCAAGGACGCATTCAATGCACTGCTGAAAATAATCGAGGAGCCCCCGGAGCATGTAAAGTTCATTATGGCGACCACCGAGCTCCACAAGGTGCTGCCTACTATACTGTCCCGCTGTCAGCGGTATGACTTCAACCGTGTCCGTTCGGAGGACATCGCCGCCAGGATAAAAGAGGTGGCACAGAAGGAAAACGTCACCGTGGATGCGGACGGCGCCGACCTTATCGCAAAGCTGGCAGACGGGGGTATGCGTGATGCCCTGTCCCTGCTTGACAGATGCATCGCCTTTTCCGACAATATCACCGCTGATGTGGTGTCCGAGGCATCGGGCATTGCGGGGAGAGGCTATCTCTTTGACATTGCCAAAGGCATTGCAGACAGGGACACAGCCGCCTGCCTTGGGGTCATAGATGAGCTCTATGCCCGCTCCAAGGACATGACAAAGCTGTGCGAGGAGCTTATACTCCAGTTCAGGAACGTGCTCATCGCCGTCACTGCCCCCTCACGAACGGATATGATACTCTGTCTCCCCAGTGAGCTTGAACGCATAAAGGCTCTTGCCTCACAGCTGACCCCGGAAAGGGTCATCGCCGTAATAGATGAGCTTTCCGCACGGCTCATGCGCATGAGGAATGCTCTTTCAAAGCGCACGGAGCTGGAGATGTGCATCATCGCCCTGTGTACGGAGGCCTCTCCCTCCTCCGGGGCGGACAGCGCCTCCTCCGAGGAGATACGCAGGCTTGAAAGCACAGTGGCACAGCTGCAGAGCGTTATACGGGATATGCAGCAGAACGGCGCTGCCATGCAGCAGCCACGGCGCAGTGCTCCCATGAAGGGGGCGGCTCCCTCCATCCCCGAAAACCTGACCCAGAGCGACTTTGTCCCCATCCCCAAGTGGCAGGCAGCAGTGGAGGAAATGACCCGCCGTGCGGCGGCAATAGGCTCCGGGATGGCAAACTCATGGGGCTATACCAAGGGGAAGATACTCATTATCAACACCCGCAGCAGCCACCTGCTGGGCGGCCTTTTAGGGCAGGATGACAACAAGCAGAAGGTTCTTGCCGCAGTCTTTGATGTAACGGGCTTGCAGCTTGAAAACGTCATGGTAGGCTACCGCCCGGGACTTGACAAGGGTCGTGCCGATGGCGGCGGCTCACAGGACAGCGCCCCCGCGGGCCCCACACTTGACACTTTGCTTGACAGGGCAAGGTCAGCGGGGATACCGGTAGAATAAGCGTTTACAAGGGTGTACAGCTAAAGCTGTCACCTTTATGAAAGTGTATTTTACACTCTATATCAAAACAAAGGAGTTTTTTACAATGAAAGCAAGATTACCACAGGGTATGGGCGGTCAGCAGAGTATGCAGGGCATGATAAGACAGGCCCAGAAGATGCAGGAGCAGATAACCGAGGTGCAGGAGCAGATAGAGCAGGAGACCTTCTCCACCACCAGCGGCGGCGGCGCAGTGGAGATCACCATGACCGGCAAGAAGCACGTTGAATCCCTTAAGATCAACAAGGATGTCATCGGGGATGCAGCCGAGGATCCTTCTATCCTTGAAGACCTCATCATCAGTGCAGTAAACGACTGTGTGGCAAAGATAGACGAGGTATCCGAAAGCCGCATGGGCGCTATCACAGGCGGAGTCAGCTTCCCCGGCCTGTTCTGATAGGTAACGGATATGCCCAACTCTACAGCTCTGCCGCTGGTGATACTCTCCGAGCAGTTTGCCCGTCTGCCGGGCATAGGCATGAAGACTGCCCAGCGGCTGGCATATCATGTGGTATCCCTCCCGGATGAGGAGGCAAAGGCCTTTGCGGATGCCATAATGAATGCCCACAGCAGCATACATGAATGTGGTATATGCTGCAATCTGACGGATCAGCGGATATGTCCCGTATGCAGTGACGATATGCGGGACACCTCCACCATATGCGTGGTGGAGACCCCAAAGGACATCACAGCCTTTGAGCGCACCAACGAGTACCACGGGGTATATCATGTCCTCCACGGGCTCATCTCTCCCTTGGACGGCATAACTCCCGATATGATACGCATAAAGGAGCTTTTGTCACGCATATCCAAGGGAGATGTGAAGGAGGTCATTATGGCGACAAATCCCACCGTGGAGGGGGAGGCGACAGCCATGTACATCTCAAAGCTCATCAAGCCCTTAGGGATAAAGGTGACACGTCTGGCATTCGGTCTGCCCATCGGGGGAACGCTTGAATTTGCTGATGAGGTTACTCTTTTCAAGGCTCTTGAAAACAGGTCGGAGATAGGTTGATAATGTCGGCATTTCGTGTGTAGTTATGTTCGCTTTTGTGCATAACGCCGAAAAAGAATATTTTCCTTGACATTCATCCTCCAATGTGCTATAATTATTTAGTCATTCGGAGGATGGTTCAACCTTGACCGGGCATCATTGGGATGTAGCCAAGCGGTAAGGCAACGGACTTTGACTCCGTCACTCG
>DGXE01000028.1 GCA_002395525.1 Ruminococcus sp. UBA4240 | reverse complement strand
GTATTGGCAGGTCTATCTGCATAAAACATCCGTCGCGGCAGAGCAACTGCTCATCGCGACCCTCTCACGGGCAAAAGAACTGGCGGAAAAGGGCGTGCCTCTTTTCTGCTCACCCGCCTTGCATTACTTCTTATATAATAAGGTGTCTAAAAAAGACTTTTGGCTCGGCTCGGAAGCGATGAAAAACTATGCCCTCTTGGACGATAGTGATGTTTACTCGGCTATCAAAGCGTGGATTTCTTGTGATGATAAGGTCTTGAGGCTCTTGAGCGAAGCGCTTATTAACCGCCAACTCTTCCGTGGACGGCTCCTAACCGAACCGCTCACCGACCATGATAAAAAGGTCTTAACGGACTATTATGTCACCCATTGCGGCATCAAACCCGAAGAAGCGCACTACTTCTTCTCCGAACATGTCTCCACCAACTCGACCTATTCGGAGAAGGATGGCGGTATCTTGATTTTGTATGGAGACGGTACGGTAAGGGACATCGCTTCCGCCTCGGAAATCCTTGACCTTACTGCCCTTACCCGCAAACCCAAGAAACTCTATCTCTTCCAGTTCCGCGCATAACCGTCATTAGTAGTTATTGGCAGGACGGTTCCATAGTTTCTTACGAGAAAACCACCAATTATTACAACAACGAGTAGCCTAAAATACCTAAAATCGGAGAAAATGTAGTCTAAAAGTAGCAAAAATGCGAAAAATGACAAAAAAATGCAAAATAATTTTGCCATATCAAAAATTTGTTGTACTTTTGCACGCAATTTCGGCTGAAAGGAATATTCAATCGGCGACAATGCCTCTTTAGCTCAGCTGGCCAGAGCACGTGACTTGTAATCTCGGGGTCGTCAGTTCGAATCCGACAGGTGGCTAAATTTTTGGAGAGGTTCCCGAGCGGTCAAAGGGGGCAGACTGTAAATCTGTTGCCACCGGCTTCGGTGGTTCGAATCCACCCTCTTCCACCAATGCCCCATTTCAGTAGAAATGGGGCACATCTTTTCTATGCGCTTATATTTGTCTTGCGTTGACTGTAAAAACGGTCATCCCGCAAGGCATTTTTGCTTAAATGGGGCTTTTGTGATTTTGTACAGCAAAAATCCACCATATCCGCAAAATTAACGGCAATATAAATAAAATAATTTGCCTATTTTTGTACATTTTGCTAAGGAGATTTCATATGGTAAGAAATGATCTCAGAAACATTGCTATCATCGCCCACGTTGACCACGGCAAGACTACTCTCGTAGACGAAATGCTCAAGCAGGGCGGCGCATTCAGGGAAAATCAGGAGGTAGCCGAGCGTGTGATGGACTCCAACGACATCGAGCGTGAGAGGGGCATCACCATACTGGCAAAGAACACCTCCGTTATGTACAAGGATGTAAAGATAAACATCATCGACACCCCGGGCCACGCAGACTTCGGCGGCGAGGTGGAGAGAGTGCTCAAAATGGTGGACGGCGTTCTGCTGCTGGTGGATGCGGCTGAGGGTCCCATGCCCCAGACACGCTTTGTGCTGTCAAAGGCACTGGAGCTTGGCCACCGCATTATAATAGTAGTCAACAAGATCGACCGCCCGGATGCAAGGCTTGATGAGATAGGCGATGAGGTCTTGGAGCTGCTCCTTGACCTTGATGCCAGTGATGAACAGCTTGAAAGCCCGATCCTGTTCTGCTCCGGCCGTGCAGGAACCTGCTCCATCTCCCAGTATGAGGCAGGCACCGACTTAAAGCCCCTGTTTGACACCATACTCGACTATATCCCCGCACCCGAGGGGGATGAGAACGGCCCTGCCCAGATGCTCATATCCTCCATCGACTACAACGACTATGTGGGGCGCATGGGCATAGGCCGCATTGAGAGAGGCGTTATCAGGGTAAATGAGCAGGTCATGGTGGGAGACTACCACGAGACAAAGGCGCCATACCGCTCCAAGATCGTCACCGTGAGCCAGATAGAGGGGCTTGCAAAGCGTGATGTGCAGGAGGCCACAGTAGGGGATATCGTGTGGATATCCGGCATAGAGAACATCACCATAGGCGATACCCTGTGCGATGCGGATAACTATGAGCCCCTTCCCTTCGTGAAGATAAGCGAGCCCACGGTGGAGATGACCTTCTCCGTAAATGACAGCCCCTTTGCAGGCAGAGAGGGTAAGTTCGTCACCTCCCGTCAGCTGCGTGAGCGCCTTTATAAAGAGGTGCTGCGTGATGTGTCCCTGCGTGTCAGCGACACCGACAGCACCGATGCCTTCAAGGTATGCGGCAGAGGTGAGATGCACCTTTCCATCCTCATCGAGAATATGCGCAGGGAGGGCTATGAGCTGGCTGTGTCCACTCCCAGGGTGCTGATGAAGGAGATAGACGGGGTAATGTGCGAGCCTATGGAAAGGCTTGTGATAGATGTTCCCGCCGAGTCACAGGGCACAGTCATGGAGAAAATGGGCACCCGCAAGGGGGAGCTTGTGGCTATGCACCCCCAGGGCAGCCGTATGCGCCTTGAATTTATCGTGCCCTCAAGAGGACTTTTCGGCTACAAGTCTGAGTTCCTGACGGATACCAAGGGCGAGGGTGTCATGAGCAGCATATTTGACAGCTATCAGCCCTACAAGGGGGAGATCCCCCGCCGTCTCACAGGCTCCCTTATCAGCTTTGAGACAGGTGAAGCCGTTACCTACGGCCTTTACAACGCACAGGAGAGAGGTTCTCTCTTCATAGGGGCAGGCACTCCCGTATATGAGGGTATGGTAGTTGGTGCATCCCCCAAGTCACAGGATCTGGTGGTGAACGTGTGCAAGAAGAAGCACCTTACCAACACCCGTGCCAGCGGCTCCGATGATGCCCTGCGCCTTATCCCCCCCAGAAAGCTCTCACTGGAGGAAAGTCTTGAATTTCTGGCAGATGATGAGCTGATGGAGGTAACTCCCAAGTCCATACGCATACGCAAGAGGATACTTGACAACCAGCTCCGTGCAAAGACAAACGCAAAGCTGAACGGATGACATACTGTAACGAACAAGACCGCCTGTCCAAAGGCGGTCTTTTTTAATGTCGTTTAGGTCATATCCAGCAGCGTGGCTGCCCTTTTTCTGACAAATGCCTCCAGATACTTAAGCCGCTGTGCATTGTCGGAGTTGGGTATAGTGTATCTTTCGTGCCTTTTGAAGGAGAAGGTCAGCACCTTTCTCAGCTTTGCCCTTTGCCTGTCAGAGATAAACTCCGCTGCAATATCGTCAAAGGATACGTTGAAGGCGGATACCCTTGTCCGGGCATATCTGTCAAGGTCGCTGATATCATCATCCATTGCGAAGGGGAAAAGCCCCATGCCGTTGTCAAAGACAGGTGCAAAGGAAAGCACCTTATTTGTACGGCTGTCAAGGAGCAGCCCGAAATTTCCCTGATGCCTGTCCTCATTATATATAAGGCAGTCAAATATCAGCATATCCGCAAAGCTGTCATGGATATCCCCGCCCAGTGATTTGATAAAGCTGCTTATCTCTATAAGATCGTGGAAATCTCCGAATCTGCATATGGGGACATATGAGGTGTATTTGTCTGTAAACAGCTCGCACCGTGAGCACACCTGCTTCTTCCAGCTTGCAAGGGTGTATGGAACGTGATAAAGCCCCATGGCATCGGCTATCTGGGATGCATAGTATTCGGAGAAGGGCTCTCTGCCGGTGTTTGCTGCGCCCTCGGTGCCGCCCTTGTAGAGATATATTTTCCCCTGCAAACGGCGCCACCCCTTTCGCAGCATACCGTTTGTGGTAAATTCCGGTGAGGAGGAGAAGCCACTGGCTCTGACCGTACCGTAGCCGGTATAGGCTATCAGGGAGAGGGGCTTGTAAAACTCGTTGTCATAGAGATCGTACTCATCAAAGCTGCCGCCAAAGGACACGGGCACTATCCAGTAGCTGTCATTCAGGGAAAGCCCATAGCACAGGTTCAGTGTGCCTATCATATCACCGTGGTGAAGTCCGTACACACTTAGGATCTTATCCACATAGCCCCGGTTTTTGGGGATAGTACGGGATCTCAGCCATGAGAGCAGGCTCTCCCCTGTAAGTTCCACTCCTATCGGCAGGAGCTCCTTTTTCTCATCATTGAAGGAAATGATCCTGCACGCTGTATCGGTAAGCTTTTCCTTTGTCAGTACAAATTCTATCAGATCAGTGTCAAAAAGCTTCAGGATATATGATTGCTCTTCCATGGTTTTCCCCCCTTTTACCCGGCATTGATGTTATTATATCACACGTCCGGGATCAAGTCAATGAAGAATTTGTGATGTGCAAAGATGACAGACAGAGGGATAGATCCGGGGGATTTTTCTGCCCTTTTCTAAAAAATTCCTGGGAAATTTATGAAAACCCCTTGACAAGGGAAAATTTTTATGGTATAACTGTACTAACATAGATAGTACAGTTAGGATAACGAGGAAAGAAAGGTGGTGTGTGATTTGTTCGATATAGATGTGCGCAGCCGTGTGCCCGTGTATGAGCAGCTTTGCAGAAGCGTGGCGGAGCTTGCCGCAAAGGGCGTTCTGCGCCCCGGGGACAAGCTGCCTTCGGTGCGTGAGGAATCAAAGGCGCTGGGTATAAACCCCAACACCGTTACAAAGGCGTATGCAGCGCTGGAGCGGGACGGCATAGTCTATTCCGTGCCGGGGCGGGGCGTGTTTCTGGCGGACAGCCATGATGAGGTCATAAAGGCCGCTGCCCGGGAGAGATTTTCGGATGCAGTGGATGATGCCCTGAAGGCGGGGCTTGCCCCGGGTGAGCTGAAGGACATAATTGATGAGGGAGAGGGAAAGAATGATAAAACTTGAACAGACGGTGAAGCGCTTCGGCGAGTTTGCCGCCCTGAACGATGCGGATATGGAGATACCCGCAGGCACCGCATTCGGGCTGTTAGGCTCCAACGGTGCGGGCAAATCCACCATACTGCGGCTCATATCGGGGGTGTACAAGCCCGACAGCGGCAGAGTGACAATTGACGGCAGGGATGTATATGACGACCCCGCCGTTATGGAAAAGGTGTTTTTCATCAACGATGAAACGGTGCAGTTCGGCTCCATGACACTGGGGGACTTGAGGCGCTTTTACAGCGGCTTTTATCCCAAATTCGACAAGGAGCTGTTCGACAGGCTGTGCAGGGCTGTTAATCTGCCGGAAAAGCGCAGGCTCGACACCTTTTCAAAGGGTATGAAGAGGCAGGCAGTGGTCATCACAGGCCTTTCCTCCGGCACGGAGATACTTCTGCTGGATGAGGCGTTTGACGGCCTTGACCCCACCATGAGGATAATCGTGAAGCGTATGCTGGTGGATGCCATGCTGGACAGGCAGCTGACGGTCATCATCTCCTCCCACAACTTAGCGGAGATAAACGAGATGTGCGACACCGTGACCATGCTCCATCAGGGGAGGATACTCTTCACCCGTGACATCGACAGCGTAAAGGGTGATGTACACAAGGTGCAGTGCGCCTTTGCATCAGCCCCCGACGACAGTCAGATAGCAGCCCTCTCACCTTTGCACCATGAGGTGAGCGGCTCGGTACACTATATTATAATAAAGGGCAGCGAGGAGGACATAAGGAAGGCTATGGAGCCCCTGTCCCCTGTATTCTGCGATGTGATACCCCTCACCCTTGAAGAGGTGTTCATCTATGAGATGGAGGGTCTGGGCTATTCGGCAGATATGCTCCGGGCTGTCAGCGGAAAGGAGGCAGAGACAAATGTCAGCAAGTAAGCTTTTCACCCCTGCATTCGTCCATGAATTCAGGGAAACAGGGCGTGCCAACCGCAAACTTATGATAATAAGCTTTGTGCTCAATCTCATGAGCCTGCCCCTTCTGCTGTCAGCTGTTATCATACAGTACCTGACAGTGGGTCAGCATAATGTGGATATAGACTTTTATTCTGTCATAGCTGTCTTTTCCGCTATCATCGCATTTTTCCTGGGGCTGGGGAATGTGGCATCCTCCTTTACCTATCTCCACACCCGCACAGAGGTGGATAAGCGAATGGCTCTCCCACTGTCTCGGAAGCAGCGGTTCATTGCGGATTTCTTCGGGGGGCTCTGCTCCTATGAGCTGCCCTTTCTGGGTGCCCACATCATATCCATCATTCTGCTCATAGTTGTAAATTCCCTCAGCTGGGAAAAGGGCTGGGCGGATGACTTTGCCTACATGGCAAAATGCCTGCCCGCAGGGATCACTATGGCTGTGCTTATCATGGCAATGGCATACACCACCTGTGTGCTGACCACGGTGCTGTGCGGCAGCAGGCTTGAAGCCACCCTCTATACCTGTGTGCTCAACGGCCTTCTGGCAGCCCTCCCTGCACTTGTTCTCATAGTGGGGGATGAGGAAAACGCCATCTCCCGCATTATGGGCAGCCTCCCCTATTTCTCCCCCATCGGCGGCTTTATCTACGGGGTGGAGTATATAGACAATCTTTATTCGGATGCAAGGATGTATATACCCCTGCTCAGATGGGTGATAATCTTCCTTGTGTTCACGGTGCTGTACGGTGTGTGCGCATACCTTGTATTCCGCATAAGAAAGGCGGAGTCAACAGGGGAGCCTGTGGTGTACGATGCCTTCTACTTCGGGGTGACGGGCTGCTGCGTGGTTTGCATCGTGATGATGCTCATGTTCATGGATGAGGACACCATGATCCCCGCTGTGATAATAACAGCAGTGTTCTACCTCATTATGGGCGTTATCCGCTACAGAGGTTTCAAGAAGATAAAGCGCATCGCCATAGGCTATGCCATATCCGTAGCGGCAGCATTCGGGATATTCCTGCTTGTGTATAACACGCATCTTTTCGGGGTGAACAACTACGTTCCCGCAAATATGGCGGTGGATAAGGTGTTCATAAGCTATACGGGAATGTATCAGTCGGAGTACCACGATTTCTATGACAACGGCCTTTCGGAGCCGGAGGGGGGCTGGTGCATAGAGGACAGGGACAATATCGCCCGTGTGACGGCATTTCACAAAATGATAGTGCAAAATCCGGAGCGTAAAGGCACACAGGTGTTTTCTCTGGTGTACAGGCTGAGGTCCGGCAGGTATGTGTCAAGGACGTTTGGCGGTGTCCCCTTAGAGTGGATATATGAGAATCTCTCCCCCATAGACTGCACACAAGAGGGAAAAAGACTGCGCTTTGAGGGGATGGAGACAATAATAAAAAATCAACGGGGTGATAAGATCTATCTCAATGCGGTAAGCCCCGAGTTTTACGGGAGCTACCCGGAGGTGTTTGCTGACAGTACCATAGGCATCCGACGGGATGAAAGCTTTGAAAATGCTTTGTGTGAGGCGCTGAAAGCTGATATAGAGGCACAGACCGTGGAGCAGTATACCAGAGGATACAGCAGGGTATATCTTCTCTCCGTAGGTGATAAGGCCTCTCCACGGTACGTTGCCTATCTGGATGACAGCTACAGGAATACCCTGTCTCTGATAGAGAATGCACAGCAGGGAAGACAGAAAAAGAGCCTGTCACAGCTTGCCGTTCCCACTACGGAATATAATATGAGGCTTGTGAGCATTGAGATGGCAGAGTGCCTGACGGGTACGGAGATACCCGCTGTTGCAGGCTATGGAAGCTTTGGATTCTACGATGACAGCGCCCTTGTGAAGACATGGCTGCATCTGCCCTCACAGGAGCTGGTGTATGACCCGGACATAGATACCCTTGTCCATGCGGCGATATATGACTATGCAGGCTATGATGCGGACTTCATGCTGGAGGGGTGGGCAATTCCCCGTGCCTACAGTGACATTGCAAGAAAAGTGTTTGTAGACAGCTATGTGAAGGATCTGCTCTATGATTCTTCTTATCGCAGCGGGAAAGAGATAGAAGTATTTCTTGACTGCTACGGTGATATGCTTGACGCAGATGTAAGGAAGCAGATAGAGGAATACAGGAACAAATACGCAGACTGATAATGAGCCGCCGGACTTGTCCGGCGGCTTTGCTGCTTGATAACCGTTTTCATACTGATTCTTTCTCGATGTATAGAGAACCTCTGACCGCAAAACCGCTCTGTTGTCTGTCTTGCCCTTGCCTCTTGCTTCTTGCTTGACAAAAGCCCCTGTATATGGTATTATGATAGTGATGTTTTGTTTATGAAAGGAGATATTATGCTCACTGATATAGAGATCGCTCAGGCAGCAAGGCTTGAGCCCATAACCCAGATTGCCGCAAAGCTGGGGATAGATGCGGACGATGTGGAGATGTACGGGAAGTACAAGGCTAAGCTGTCCGAAGTGCTGTACAAAAAGACTGCCGCCAACAAGGACGGTAAGCTCATCCTTGTGACCGCCATAAACCCCACCCCCGCAGGCGAGGGGAAGACTACAGTGTCAACAGGCCTTTCCATGGCTTTAAACCGCATAGGGAAGAAATGCGTCCTTGCATTAAGGGAGCCTTCACTGGGTCCTGTATTCGGCATAAAGGGCGGCGCCGCCGGGGGAGGATATTCACAGGTGGTGCCCATGGAGGATATCAACCTCCACTTCACCGGGGATATGCACGCCATAACCGCCGCAAACAACCTGCTCTGCGCTCTGCTGGACAATCATATGCAGCAGGGGAATGAGCTTGACATAGACCAGAGGCGGATAATGATCGACCGCTGCCTTGACATGAACGACCGTGCCCTGAGAAACGTGGTCATAGGCATGGGGGGCAAGGTGAACGGCGTGCCCAGGGAGGATCACTTCCGCATAACCGTTGCATCCGAGGTAATGGCGATACTCTGTCTGGCAAGGGATCTGCCCGACCTGAAGGAGCGTCTGGGCTCCATACTTGTGGCATACAACAGAAAGGGAGAGCCCATATATGCAAGGGACTTAAAGGCTCAGGGGGCTATGACCGCATTGCTCAAGGATGCTTTGAAGCCAAATCTGGTGCAGACCCTTGAAAACACACCCGTCCTCATGCACGGCGGCCCCTTTGCAAACATCGCCCACGGCTGCAACTCCGTAAGAGCCACAAAGCTGGCGCTGAAGCTGGGGGACTATGTAGTCACTGAGGCAGGCTTCGGTGCGGATCTGGGGGCGGAGAAATTCTGCGACATCAAGTGCCGCCTTGCAGGGATAAAGCCCTCCTGTGCGGTGATAGTGGCTACCATAAGGGCGCTGAAATACAACGGGGGCGTACCCAAGGCGGAGCTTGGCACGGAGAATGTGGAGGCTCTTGAAAAGGGACTTGTAAATCTGCGCACCCATATTGAGAATATGCGTTCCTTCGGGCTGCCGGTGGTAGTTGCTATGAACCGCTTCGGCACGGACACCGAAGGGGAGATAGCCGCTGTAAAGGCACTGTGCGATGAGATGAGCGTTCCCGTATCCCTTTGCGAGGTGTTTGCAAAGGGGGGCGAGGGCGGAGAGGATCTGGCCCGCAAGGTAGTTGAGGTAATGGAAAAGGACAGCGGTGATTTCCGTTTCCTCTATGATGAGAAGCTGTCCATCAAAGAGAAAATGGACATCATCGCAAAGAACATCTACCGTGCAGACGGTGTGGTATACTCCGCAAAGGCGGAGAAGGCCATTGAGGAGGCTGAGCGCTTAGGCTTCGGCGGCACCCCCGTATGCGTTGCCAAGACCCAGTACTCCCTTTCCGACGATCCCACAAGGCTTGGCCGCCCCGAGGGCTTTGAGATACACGTATCCGATGTGCGGGTATGTGCGGGTGCGGGCTTTGCGGTCATCTACACCGGGGACATTATGACCATGCCGGGACTTCCCAAGGCGCCTGCCGCCAATATCATCGACTGCGATGAGAACGGGAACATATCGGGACTGTTTTAAGATTTTTACGAAAGCAAAGGAGCGATAATATGAACGACTGTCTTTTCTGCCGCATAATAAGCGGTGAGATACCCTCCAAAAAGGTGTATGAGGATGATCTCTGCTACGCCTTCTACGACATTGACCCCCAGGCACCCACCCACTTCCTTGTTATCCCCAAGGAGCACATAAAGTCGGCTGCCGAGATAAACAGCGCCAATTCCGCTGTGGTAGGGCACATCTTTGAGGTCATCGCAAAGCTGTCCGCCGAAATGGGCATGAAGGACGGCTTCCGCATAGTCTCCAACTGCGGGGACTGTGCCGGTCAGACCGTTCATCACCTGCATTTCCATGTGATGTCCGGACGTGATTTTACATGGCCAGCAGGCTAAGCTATTAGGGGCTAGGGTTTAGGGGGCTAGAAGCTAGACTTTGACAGGGAATTACCAGCCCGACCTCCTCAGCTGCCAGAAGCAAGAAGCAAGAGGCAAGAAGCAAGATATGCTGATGGCGAGCATAAAGCATAGTACCTCTATTGCTGTAAAAGCGCAGCTTTTGCAGCAGGAAACAATAAACAGGAAGCGGGACGTGTGCCTTGCTAGAAGCTAGAGGTTAGAGGCAAGAAGCAAGACATACTGATGATAAGCGTACAGCATAGTACCTCTATTGCTGTAAAAGTGCGGCTTTTGCAGCAGGAAACAATAAACAGGAAGCAGGACGTGTGCCTGCTTCCTGTTGTTTTAGGGGATATGGGTTATAGTATCTCTAATGTTTGATGTTGCAAAAGCGAGGCATTTGCATAAGAAAAAGCAAGCAAAGAGGGCAAGCGCAAGCCGGTCTCTGTCAGCTTTTCTAGCCCCTAGCCCTCTAACTCCTAGCCCCTAGTTCCTAGCCTCCTAACCCCTAGCTTCTTACCTGGGGCACCCGCACTTGTGGCCCACATATACAAGGGGATTGAAGATGAGCCTGTCTGCGAGCAGGTCGTTTACAGCCCTGTCTGCATCCCCCTGTACGCCGCCGTAGACTTTGATACCTGCTTCCTCAAGGAGCCTGTACGCCTTTTCTCCCATACCGCCGCATATAAGGGCATCCGCTCCGAGGGCGGAAAGAAAGTCCACAAGCGCCGCATGGGAGGCATCTCCTGCAGAAACTATCTCCGCACCTGTAACGGTGCCGTTGTCCGTTTCGTATACCTTGAAGTACTTTGTTTCCCCGAAGTGCTGGAATATTTTACCGTTATCGTAGGCTGCTGCTATCTTCATTATTATTCTCCTTTTTGCAGGGACAGCCGGCGGCTGCCCTTTTGTCATCTATTATACCCTGAAAATGCGGATGTGTCAACCCGGGCGGTGCTGATAAGTTTCATGCTCCGGTGGATGATACCGTATAGTATCTTTGATTCGGGCTGGAGGGTCTGTCCGGGATTGCAAGTGCGATCTTCCCCTCATCTATCAGCGGCTGCAAATGTGTCTTGATGGCGTATGTTACCGAGGAAAGCTTCAAAAACCCGGCAATTTCCTTTCTTGTCCTGGGAGTCCTGCAAAATTCAAGCAATGATACGGTCTCATTTGTGACAGTTTCTGTTATGCCGTTGTTCCGGCGTAATATTACGGTAAAGTCCCCGCCGATATTTATAAATTCAGGTGAGGGAAGTCCGTGTTCCTTCATCTCACGGATCATGGTGGGAATGCCGGAGTAGCGGTTTTCGGTGATGTTCATGACTTCAAGCGCCGTGGCTATTACAGGATTTCTTGTGTCGGGCTGTATTTTGCCTAATGTGTCTACCGTAAGCCGTCCGTAAAGTCCACCGGGATTTGTGATCTCAAGCCTGTCAGAGAATAGCTTCAGCTGTATGGGCATTCCTTCTGTGTGGATGCTGTAATCTCTGTGGACAAGAGCGTTCAGCAGAGCTTCACGGACTGAGTTCATGGGATAATCGGTGCGATCCTGCCTTTTCCCTGTAGCGGGATCTATTATTGTTTTGCTGCGTGAATTTCTGAGGACAAAGCTGAGGGCTTCCCTCAGCATATCCGGAATAGTCCCGTCAATGCGCTTGTTGTCGGTAAAGCGTGAGTTGTCACTGTCGGTTTCCCCCATCTCTGTTCCGGGGATACAAACTGCGATAACAGACAGCTGGGGGAAATAGGCCTGGGGATAGAGGCCGAAAAGCATCTGGGCAGCAAGAGTAGGTACGTTGTCTATGCATATGCTCATAAGATCTATGATCTTTTTGTCGTCGAGCCTGGACAGATTTGGCTTGTCTGATCTCAGGCGTGTAAGATATCGCTCCAGTTTGCTTTTATCAAGAGAGTCCATATCAGATCGTTCAACAACACGAAGTTCGTCACGATATTTCCTGCGGTATGCCTCATAGCTGTATACCTCGTACTCTGTCATGGGCACATCAGCTTCACCCACCCGGACATACGCACCCTTCAGCCTGCCCCTGCCTTTGTAGAAGCAGGGCCGGTCGGATATATCCACAGGTGGGATCTCCGCAGAGACAATATTGAGCCCCTTGACCTGTGTTACTGTAAAAACAGGTCTTACAGCCGGCTGCATCTGTTCGCACTGCTCGGAAACACGCCTTTGCAGCAGCTGGACATCGTCTATGCCTGTTATCTCAAACCCTGCTTTTTCATCAAGGCCGAAAACTATAATGCCTCCTTCATCCTGGTTGGAAAACGAGGACAGTGTATCGTACAGCTTTTCTGTGATCCCGTCTTTGCACTTTTTGACCTCAATATTTTGAAATTCTGCTTTTGTGGTTTGAATTTTGCCTATCAATGATTTCAAATCTTCTGACCTCATTTTAAAATTCCTCTTTAAAATTTTAAATTATGCTTTGAAAAGTTGAAATTCAAATCTGTGTTTTCAATTATATAGCAAATTATTTTAAATGTCAAGATAAAACTTAAGATCCTGTTTCACTTCTTACATCCCCTGTTTCTGTTATCGTATAGGGACAGGGACTTATTTCCCCTGTAGCCCCTAAAAGATAACAAAAAAACGATTTGCGGAGAAGGCTTTTTTGTGTGCAGTGTAGAATCGGTGAAAAGCCCTTGACAATGCCTTTAAACTGTAATATACTAATGTAATGTATCACAATGTGGTATTATGCGCTTTTTAGGATAGGCTGTGCAGTGTTGCTGACTGCGCAGGATTTTTTACTCTTTGTATATGAAATTGGATTAGTTATACAAATTGTATAATTTCCCTGTCCGGTGCATAAAATAGATGGAGGGAACGCCTATGGTGAATGTAAAAGAAGTGCAGTTCGGCAAGACGACACGAAAGAGCTTCGGCAAGATCGATGAAGTTCTGGAAATGCCCAATCTTATCGAGGTGCAGAAGAATTCTTATCAGTGGTTTCTGGATGAGGGGCTCAAAGAGGTATTCAAGGACGTTTCCGACATTACGGATTACAACAACAACTACGTGCTCAAATTCGTGGATTACCGCCTTGATCCCAACCCCAAGTACACCGTTGCCCAGTGCAAGGAGAGAGATGTCACCTACGCCACCGCCCTCTATGTGAAGGCACAGCTGCACAACAGGGAAACAGGCGACGTCAAGGAGAACGAGGTCTACATGGGGGATCTGCCCCTGATGACCGAAAGCGGCACCTTTGTCATCAACGGTGCGGAGCGTGTTATCGTTTCACAGCTGGTGCGTTCTCCCGGCGCATACTATAAGTCAGAGAAGGACAAGACGGGCAAGGATCTGTTCTCCACCACCGTTATCCCCAACAGGGGCGCATGGCTGGAATATGAGCTGGATTCCTCCGACGTCATCTATGTCCGCATAGATAAGAACAGAAAGATACCTCTCACCACATTTATCCGTACCTTGGGCTATTCCTCCGATGAGGATATATATGCCCGCTTCGGTGAGGATGAGAGGCTCTATCAGACTATAATACAGAAGGATGTCTCCAAGGACACGGATTCTGCTCTCATAGAGCTTTACAAGAAGCTGCGCCCCGGCGAGCCTCCCACGGTGGAGAGTGCAAAGAACCACCTGAACACCCTTCTCTTCGATACAAGAAGATATGATCTGGCAAAGTTCGGCCGCTACAAGTACAACCGCAAGCTGGGCATAGCCTCCCGTCTGGTGGGTCATCACCTGCAGGAGCCTGTTGCAGATCCCGCTACCGGCGAGATCATCGCAGAGGCAGGGGAGCTCATTACCCTTGAAAAGGCAAATGCCATACAGCAGGCGGGCGTTACCGAGGCTGTAGTACATATAGTACACAAGGAATACCACACCACTGCAACAGGTGAGCTCACATCCGCCTTTGAGGAGAGGAATGTGAAGGTCATCGGCAACGGCATGGTGGATCTTGCGGGCTACGTTGATTTTGACCCTGCGGAGATAGGCATAAAGGAGCTTGTTTCCTACAAGGTGCTGCGTGACATACTGGACAATGCCTCCGAGGGGGACGACCTCAAGGAGATCATGCGCCGCAGAGCGGAGGAGCTGGTGCCCTTCCACATCACCATTGACGATATAGATGCTACCATAAGCTATTTCCTTGACCTGTGCGAGGGCGTGGGCACTCCCGACGACATCGACCACCTGGGCAACAGAAGGATACGCTCCGTAGGCGAGCTTATGCAGAATCAGTTCCGCATCGGCTTTGCCCGCATGGAGAGAGGCATCCGTGAGAAGATGAACACCCAGGCTCAGGATTCCGACTCCATCACCCCCAACAGCCTTATAAACATCCGTCCCATAACTGCGGCGGTGAAGGAATTCTTCGGATCATCCCCTCTGTCCCAGTTCATGGATCAGAACAACCCTCTGGCAGAGCTTACCCACAAGAGAAGGCTTTCTGCCCTGGGCCCCGGCGGTCTTTCAAGAGACCGTGCCGGATTCGAGGTGCGTGACGTACATTACTCCCATTACGGCAGAATGTGCCCCATCGAGACACCTGAAGGCCCTAACATCGGCCTTATCTCCTACCTTGCATCCTTTGCGAAGATAAATGACTACGGTTTTATCGAGGCTCCTTACAGAAGAGTGGACAAGGCGACAGGCGTTGTCACCGACGAAGTTGTGTATATGACCGCCGATGTGGAGGAGAACTACACCGTAGCACAGGCAAACGAGCCTCTTACCGAGGATCATAAGTTTGCCCGCCCCAAGGTAAATGCAAGATACAGGGATCAGATACTTGAATGTGAGAACGAGCGCATAGACTTCATGGATGTATCCCCCAAGATGGTCGTTTCCATCGCTACAGCCATGATCCCCTTCCTTGAAAACGATGATGCGAACCGTGCCCTC
>DGXE01000045.1 GCA_002395525.1 Ruminococcus sp. UBA4240 | reverse complement strand
CCAAAGTACAACATCCTGCTGAAGGACGACAAGGGGTACAGCTACATATGCATATCCGAGCCCCCCTATTCACGCATCACAGCCGAGCTCAAAAAGCCCGAAAAGGGGGAGATATTGGGGCCCTACACCAGCTCCTTCGTGGCTAAGAAGGCGGTGGAGGAGGTAAACCGTGTGTTCGCCCTGCCTACCTGCCGCAGAGTGTTCCCGAAGGACATAGGAAAGGAACGCCCCTGCCTCAACTACCACATAAAGCAGTGCATGGGAGTGTGCATGGGTAAGATAAGCCCGGAGGAATACGAGGCTGTCATACGGGAGGCGGTTGATTACATCCGCTCCGGGTCTGCACAGTCTGTGGAGCGCATGACCCGGGAGATGAACGCCGCCGCCCAAGCCCTTGACTTTGAGCGGGCGGCACAGCTCAGGGACAGGATACGGGCGGTGCAGCGGGCTGCAGATTCCCAGTCCATCATCGAGGAGGATCTGCCGGATACCGATGTCATAGGCCTTGCCAAAAACGGCGGAGAGGCTGTGGCATCCGTCATCATGTACAGAAACGGCAGGCTGGTTGACAGGGCTGAATTCTTCTTAGGTCAGGAGGATGCGGACGATGTGCTGATGGAGGGCTTTGTGACAGGCTACTATCAGGGTGCAAGGGAGATACCCCGCTCCGTGCTGCTTTCAGTCCCCACAGAGGATATGCAGGATCTGGAAGCATATCTGCGGGAGAAGGCTGACCGTGCGGTGGATGTATCCTGCCCCCAGAGAGGACGGCTCAAAAGGCTTGCGGAGATAGCATCTGCCAATGCGGAGGAGTACCTTTCCATCAAGGTGGGACGCTCTTCAAAGGAGATAGCTGCCATTGAGGACTTGGCAAAGCTCTTAGGGCTTGAAAAGACACCCCTTTACATCGAGTCCTACGACATATCAAACTTGGGCTCTGCGGACATTGTAGCGGGCATGATCGTCTTTGAGAACGGCCGCCCTGCGAAGAAATACTACAAGCGCTTTTCCATGAAGGAGAACACATCCCAGAACGATGTGGCGTGTATGCAGGAGACACTTACCCGCCGCTTCACCCACTATCTTGACCCGGATGAGACAGATGAGGGCTTTAAGCGCCTTCCCGACCTTATTCTCCTTGACGGCGGCGACACACAGCTCCATGCGGTCATGGAGGTCATGGCAAGGCTCCGCATAGATGTTCCCCTTTTTGGCATGGTCAAGGACAATAACCACCGCACCCGTGCCATTACCTCAAAGGGCGGCGAGATAGGCATATCCCACACCATGAATGCGTTTATGCTTGTGACACGCATACAGGATGAGGTGCATCGCTATTCCATAACCTATCAGCGCTCAAAGCACCGCAAGACCAATCTGGACTTGGGCCTTACCTCAATTAAGGGCATAGGGAAGAAAAAGGCGGTAAAGCTGCTTACGGAATTCAAAACAAAGGAACGGCTAAAAGCAGCCACTGTTGAAGAGATAGCACGGACAGCGGGGGTAAATCCTGACACAGCAGCACAGGTCGCAGAATACATAATGAATAATGTAGAATGACGATAGAAGCAAGGGGTTAGAAGCAAGAGACAAGATGATATGACGGTGTATAGTTTTACTTCCTCTGTTACAGCAAAAGTGCGGCTTTTGCGTGAGCTGTTCATTTCATTCTGCACTATACTACGCGCTAATGCAAATCGTAATAACGATTTGCAATCCGCCGTCTTTGACGGCGGGCGGCGCACAGCGCCGTTAAGCGCTCCGTTATACGCCCTCTGCCAGAGCCACATAGTGGCTTTGGCGGCTGCTGCGCAGCCTGCAAAGCACAACGTGTTGTGCTTTGCAATAGAGGGCAGTATATAAAAGAAAGGGCGGCGCATAACCGTACTTTACGCCGCCCGTGCACCGCAAGCGGTGCGTTTTTAAGTTTTTTCAGCAAAGCCTGTGAGAACAGTTTTCAGCTGTCGATTACGGTTCTGCGACCTTGAACATGATCCTAAAACAAATAACAAAACAGAATAACAGATAACCGGGATCATTGAACCTGAGAAATAGATCAAAAGGGGCGGCTTTGCTGACGGAGAAGCCTCACATAGTGATGTCCATTTCAAATTCCACCGTGCTGTTTACAAGATCAAGGGCGTTTTGCAGACGTGCCAGCTCATCGGATGCCTTGTCGTAGTCCTCCCCCGCCTTTTTCGGGTCGAAGTTTGCGTAGGTGTACTCGATAATGTTCGTGCCTCGGCTGGTGTCCCTGCGCTGCTTTTCCGGGGTGAGCCTCATGCGGTACAGGGAGTTCTTCCTCTGTGTGAGCTGAGGGATGTACACCAGTGCCTCGTCTATGGTCATATCCGTGCCCGGCAGCACTGTTACGGTGTTGAACACGTTTATGGCGTGCTTTACCCTGCGGATCTGACTGTCAAGCTCGTTCACCCTCCGGCGCACCTCATCGTATGAGTAGGCAGGACGGGCATCTTCAATGTTTTCCACCGTTGCCGCCACAAAGGTGTAGCTCTCGCTTTCGTTCTCAAGGAGCATTGCCTTGTCGTCATTGAGCTTGCGGAGTATCTTGTTTGCCTGTGCGGATGTTACCTTCATACTTTCACCCTTTCGTTTTAGTTAAAGTACAGCCTCTGCTTTGCGGCAGAGGCTGATGTTTTTACTTGATAAGCTTGTGCCATTCCTGCAGGGAGCGCAGTACGGGCGCATTGTCCGCCTTCATGGCAAGTATGCCCTCGGCTGCTGCATCAGCCGCCGCAATTGTGGTGATGTAGGGTATCTTGCTCTTTACAGCGCCCTTTCTCAGGTAGCTGTCGTCATGAGTGCTGTCCTTGCCGGCAGGAGTGTTAATCATAAGGGAAATGCTGCCGTTGGTCACCATGTCAAGGATATTGGGTCTGCCCTCGTGGAGCTTGTTTGCACGCTCTGCGGCAATGCCTGCCTTGGTGATGACATCATATGTGCCGCCTGTTGCAAGGATCTTGAAGCCTGCCTTTGCAAACTTTGCAGCCACCTGTGCTACCTCGGGCTTGTCCCTGTTGTTTACGGAGATGAGTACAGTGCCCTCTGTGGGGAGAGTTGCCTTTGCGGCATCCTCAGCCTTGAAGAATGCAGCACCCGTGGAGTCCGCAATGCCCAGCACCTCGCCGGTGGAGCGCATCTCTGGCCCTAAGAGGGGGTCTACCTCGGGGAACATATTGAAAGGGAATACCGCTTCCTTCACGCCGTAGTAGGGGATCACCCTTTCGGTGTTGTTCATCTCGGGGATGGGAGAGGGTCTGCCGGTTATCTCGGAGGTGATGATATCCGTTGCAATGGGCACCATGCGTATGCCGCACACCTTTGATACCAGGGGAACGGTGCGGGATGCTCTGGGATTGGCCTCAAGGACGAATACCTTGCCGTCCTCTATGGCGTACTGCATATTCATAAGGCCTACAACGTGCATCTCCTCTGCGATGCGCTTGGTGTATTCCTTGATGGTCGCCAGATTGTCTGCGGGGATGTGCTTGGAGGGTATGATGCAGGCGGAGTCGCCGGAGTGAATGCCCGCAAGCTCGATATGCTCCATAACAGCGGGCACATAGGCGTGTGTGCCGTCACTGATGGCATCTGCCTCACATTCAAGTGCGTGGTGCAGGAAACGGTCTATGAGTATGGGTCTGTCAGGTGTAACGCCAACAGCTGCCTTCATATAGCCTGCCATGCTCTCGTCATCGTATACGACTTCCATTCCACGGCCGCCCAGTACATAGGAGGGACGAACCATAACGGGGTAGCCTATGCGGTTGGCAATGGCAATGGCCTCGTCAACGGTGGTAGCCATTCCGGACTCAGGCATGGGGATGCCCAGCTTGTCCATCATGGTGCGGAATTCGTCTCTGTCCTCCGCAAGGTCGATGACCTCGGGAGTGGTGCCCAGTATCTTCACACCGTACTTCTGGAGCTGTGCAGCAAGGTTGAGGGGTGTCTGACCGCCGAACTGTGCGATAACGCCCACAGGATTTTCCTTGCGGTAGATGGAGAGCACATCCTCCAGTGTAAGGGGCTCGAAATAGAGCTTGTCGGAGGTGTCGTAGTCGGTGGAAACGGTCTCGGGATTGCAGTTTACGATAATAGTCTCAAAGCCCAGAGCCTTCAGGGACTTTGCAGCATGGACACAGCAGTAGTCGAACTCTATGCCCTGTCCTATCCTGTTGGGACCGCCGCCTAAGATCATTACCTTCTTTGCGGTGTCGGTAGCGGAGGTGTTGTCGGGTGCGCAGTAGGTGGAATAGAAGTAGGAGGAATTCTCCGTGCCGCTTACGTGGACTGAATCCCAGCCCTCGGTAACGCCCATGGCCTCACGCTGTGTGCGTATATCCTCCTCGGGTATGTCAAGTATCTCGGAGAGGTACTTGTCTGCAAAGCCGTCCATCTTTGCCTGGCGGAGCATATCATCGGGGAGCTTCTTGCCCTTGTAGGCAAGCATTGCCTCTTCCTCATCCACCAGCTCCTTCATCTGCTCGATGAAGTACTTCTTTACATGGGTGAGATCGTGTATCTCGTCAACGGTTGCACCCTTGCGCAGTGCC